>JAOULV010000378.1 GCA_029881835.1 Rhodospirillaceae bacterium | reverse complement strand
TTCTGCTTTGCGCCCCATGTTTTGCGCGCGCGAATGGCACGAAATATGCGCCGTTACCCCGCCTTCAACCGGACCAAGGCCACTGGCGAGACCTTCTTTTTTAGCCATGGCAACAACGTATTCGGTTGCGTCATAGACTGACTGGCTAAGCAGTTTTACATTTTCATCATCGGTTTCAATTAACGGCCATTCAAATTTTAACATCAACGAACAAGATGCCACCGGAACCACAATGTCATAACCTTTTTCGATCCACGGCTTCATGGTTGCTGAAATGTTTTTTGCTTTTACACTAACGCGCGCGATGTCGCCTTGTTCCAGTTGCGGCATGCCACAGCATTCGGGATAAACAATTTCGGTTTCAACCCCGTTTTTGGCAAGCACGCCACGGGTCGCCAGCACTATTTCCGGCGCGTTATATTCACCAAAACATGATGCATAAATTACTGCCTTGCGCCCGAATGCGGGGGCCTGTTTGTTAACTTCAACCGGGTTCTGGGCTGCCTTTTTTTGGCAGGTTTGTGCGGAAAATTGGGGCAATTCGGCATCTGAATGAATACCGCCCACCGCTTGCATAACGGGCCTGGTCAGCGCATTTCCACGCTTTGATGCCCAGTTAGCAAGCCCGGCAATGGACGTAGCCAAAGGCCCATTTTTATCCATTTCGGTCAGGCGGGCGGCCTGTTTATCGTTGATGCCATTTTTCAGTTGCACCGCACGGGCGCGCAACATCAAATGGGGGAAATCAAGATTAAATTCATGCGGCGGCACATACGGGCATTTGGTTAAAAAACACATGTCGCATAACGTGCAGGCATCGATAATGGGTTTGAAATCTTTGGAATCGACACTGTCTAGCTCGCCAGTATCTGATTCATCAATCAGATCAAAAAGTCGGGGCATGGAATCGCACAAATTAAAACAGCGCCTGCACCCATGGCAAATATCAAACACACGCCTTAGTTCGGCATCTAGTTTTTGTTCATCCAGAAAATCATTCTCACGCCATGGAATCGGATGACGGGTCGGTGCTTCAAGACTGCCTTCGCGCATTTTTTTAAGCCCTAAATTTTATTTTGTTAATAAAACAGCGAGGCATTAATTAAAATGTCCTCGCTGTTTTATTAATTTCCGAAAGGAAACTTATTTCGAGGATTAAACCAGTTCGTCGAGCGCTCTCTGGAAACGTCCGGCGTGGGATTTTTCAGCTTTCGCCAAGGTTTCAAACCAATCGGCAATTTCATCAAAGCCTTCATCGCGTGCGGTTTTTGCCATACCCGGATACATGTCGGTGTATTCGTGGGTTTCGCCAGCGATTGAAGCTTTCAGGTTATCGGCGGTGCCGCCAATTGGCAGGCCGGTTGCCGGGTCGCCACATTCTTCAAGAAATTCAAGATGACCGTGGGCGTGGCCGGTTTCACCTTCGGCGGTGGAACGAAACACGGTAGCGGTATCGTTGTAGCCTTCGATGTCTGCTTTTTGTGCGAAGTAAAGATAACGACGGTTAGCCTGGCTTTCGCCTGCGAATGCGTCTTTCAGGTTGCCTTCTGTCTTGCTGCCTTTAAGGGCCATTTTTGCCTCCAAAATTACTAGTTTTAAATTTGTGCAGTGCCACCGGTGGGTGGCTTGCGAGGTGATTGCTAAATAACAAATTGCTGGTGATGTGTTTAATTAAAAACACCAACCCTGTCAACAAAATTATATCATTTCTAAAAAATAGTATAACTTATTGATATAGAGTGATTAATTTGAAACTAATCTTACTACCACTTCTACGCTGGCGGCCTTTGTTCCAGCGGGCAAGTCTGGCATCT
>JAOULV010000066.1 GCA_029881835.1 Rhodospirillaceae bacterium | reverse complement strand
CGATAAACCAGTAATTCTTGTAACCAGAAAATTGCCGTCTGCGGTTGAAGCAAGGCTGCAAAGGGATTACCAGCCAATTCTTAACCCCAGCGACAAGCTTTATAGCGATGACGAGCTTATAGAGCTATCACATGGTGCAGATGCCATAATGCCGTGCCATACAGAAAAATTTAGTGCCGAATTAATTTCTCGCCTGCCGGAAAATATAAAGGCAATTACCAATTTTTCTGTTGGTTATGATCATGTTGACGTGGCGGCGGCAAAAGCAAAGGGAATTATCGTAACCAACACCCCCGATGTGCTAAGCGATGCCACGGCAGAAATAGCAATGTTGTTGATGCTGGGTGCAGCCCGGCGCGCAAGCGAGGGCGAAAGAATTATGCGTGCAAAAAAATGGAAGGACTGGTCACCGGCATTTATGGTAGGGCGGCAAGTAACCAAAAAGCGCTTTGGCATCATCGGCATGGGCCGGGTTGGCCAAGTGGTGGCAGAGCGCGCGCGGGGTTTTGGTATGGAAATACATTATTATAATAGAAAGCGCTTGAGCGCTGATTTGGAAAAAGGCGCAATTTATTATGAAACGGTTGAAGGGTTGCTCCCCAATGCAGATGTTTTGTCTGTTCATTGTCCGGCGACACCGGAAACCACAGGGCTTTTAAATGCTAAGCGGATAAACCTGCTGCCCGATGGTGCCATCGTGGTAAATACCGCACGCGGTGGGGTTATAGACGACGATGCGTTAGTCGCGGCGCTTAAATCGGGCAAGGTATATGGCGCGGGGCTGGATGTATTTAACGGCGAGCCGGAAAATATTCACCCAGAATATATTGGCTTGGAAAACGTGTTTTTGTTGCCCCACATAGGCAGCGCCACGGAAGAAACCCGTGATGCCATGGGATTCCGTGCTATTGATAATTTGGATGCCATATTTTCCGGAGCCGAGCCCGGCGACCGGGTCGCATAAAATTTTTTACTTGATGTAGCGTATTGAAAATAAATCAATAATTCTATGGGCAGAAAATTTTCCGTCGCGTGACACTTTGCGTTGACTGGCAGTAAGGCTGAACGTATTGTTTGGCGGTGTTTGTGGCCTTGGGTTGCAAATGCATAAGGGCTTCCCCATCCTTAATCCAGTAAATATCCTTTATTTATGCTGTTTTATGGTGAGGTGGCCTACATTTTGTGCCCACCGGATTTTGCCATGACCGACCGGGCCAAGACGGGACCTCTATTTGGTTATGGCGCATGATGCACATACTAAGTTATGTACATTAAAAGTAGTTTTCCACTGTTTTTTTGGTGGAAATGGTTGAAAAGGCTTTCTTTTAGCTGTCTTATGTCTGGCAGTAGATCGCCTTTATAAATGGGGTAATAATTTTTTGGGAGGTTATTTAAATATGACTAAAGAAATTAAAACAGAAGACGACAAGGCAGTTTCACGCCGTAAGTTTCTGAAAACAGGTGGCGTGGTTGCCGCCGCCGGTGCCGCGACAGTTGCTTTGGCAGCTTGTGGCAAAGAAGAAAAATCATCTGCACCAGCAGCACCTGCCGTTGTGACCAAAGCAGCCGACGTACTTAAAGTACAAGCTGCATGGGGCGGCGGTATCTTCCTTGAGTTCGCTCAAGATTACGCTGATCGCGTGAATAAAATGGCTGGCGGTTCAATGAAGGTTGAACTGTTGGGCGTTGACGCCGTTGTAAAAACCGGTGAAATGCAGACCGCTGTTCACAAAGGTGTTCTAGATGGCGCGCACATGGTTACCGCTTACTGGTACTCCAAATCGCCTGTTGCCTCGCTGTTCGGTACCGGTCCTTGCTTCGGCTGGTCAGCTAACGAACTGATGGGCTGGATTCAGTATGGTGGTGGACGTGACCTGTATTACGAACTAATGCACGACATGCTGAAACTTGATCTGGTTGGCTTCTTCACTGGCCCAATGCCGGCACAGCCACTTGGTTGGTTCAAAGAGCAGATTAAAGATTCTTCACAGATGCAGGGCCTTAAATATCGTACCGTTGGCCTTGCTGCTGACGTATTGCAAGAAATGGGAATGTCTGTTGTTCAGCTTCCCGGTGGCGAAATTCAGCCTGCCATGAAATCTGGCTTGATTGATGCTGCTGAATTCAACAACCCGACCTCTGATAAAGACTTCGGTATGCAGGACGTTTCCAAGCATTATCATCTTGCAAGTTTCCACCAATCGCAGGAATCTTTCGAAATCATCTTCAACAAAACCCGCTTTGACAAACTATCGTCAGAACAGCAGGCCATTCTTGAATATGCTTCCGAAGCCGCTTCTTCCGATATGGCATGGAAAGCCATGGAACGCTACTCAGCCGATCTGGTTACACTGAAAACCGAACACGGTGTAAATGTTTACCGTACACCGGATTCAGTTATGGCTGAACAGCTCAAAGCTTGGGACATCGTGGTTGACCGCATGAGCGCGTCCGATCCGTTCTTTGCCAAGGTCGTTGCTTCGCAGAAAAAATGGGCTCAGCGTTATGGCGCTTATCAGCTCCAGAATTCTCCGAACTATCGCCTTGCTTACGAACACTACTACGGCAAACTGTAATAGCGCCCGTAGAGTTCTTAGAGTCCAAACTGGGGGGGCGGCGCTTTGTTGGCGTCGCCCCGTCAGCTTGGTAAGCAATTTTCCCCTTACCCAAGGTTGTGGGCATGACCAAAATATTACACTACATAGATAGCTTAAGCGCATGGACCGGAAGAGCCTTTTCCTGGTGCATCGTGGTTTTGACATTCTCTACCTGCTACGAAGTTTTTGTCAGGTATGTGCTCAATAGCCCGACCGTATGGGCATTCGATATGAGCATCCAAATGTATGGTGCCCTATTTATGATGTCTGGCGCTTATGCACTTTCACAAGACGCCCATGTGCGCGGTGATGTGATTTACCGTTTGCTGCCCACTAAATGGCAAGCCAAGGTTGATCTTACTTTATATATATTGTTTTTGGTTCCAGGCGCGCTAGCGCTTATTTATTATGGTTTTGGTTTTGCCGCCGATTCATGGTTCTACAAAGAAGTTAGCTGGTCCAGCCCATCGCGTATTCAGATTTATTTCTTTAAAACCCTTATTCCAATTTCCGGAACCCTTGTTTTGTTGCAAGGTATTGCCGAGGGTATCCGCTGCATACAGTGCATTCGTACTGGCGTATGGCCCGAACGCCTACATGACGTACAGGAAACTGAAACCATGCTTCTTCACGAAAAAGAAGACCTCTATAAGATTGAGAGCGAAAGAAAAAGCAAATGATTACTGATCCGCAAATTGCTCTTATAATGCTTGGTTTGTTTATTTTTGTGGTGCTGCTTGGGTTTCCAATCGCGTTTACCCTTGTGGCTATGGGGCTTGGCTTTGGTTACTACGCCTATTATGACGAAACACGCATGCAGACACTGTTCGATAACCGAATATTCGATTTGTTTGTGCAAAATACGTTTTCGGTTATGTCTAACGATGTCTTGGTTGCGGTGCCGTTATTCTTATTCATGGGTTATGTGGTAGAGCGCGCAAATATCGTAAACCGCCTGTTTTTCAGCTTTCAATTAGCCGCACGCAATCTGCCCGGTTCTATGGCAGTTGCCGCATTGTTGACCTGCGCGGTATTTGCCACCGCTACCGGAATTGTTGGCGCGGTTGTAACGCTAATGGGTATGCTGGCTTTCCCCGCCATGTTGGAAGCCAAATATGATAAAAGCTACGCCGCGGGTGTTATTTGCGCCGGCGGCTGCCTTGGCATCTTGATACCGCCATCAATTATGTTAATCGTTTATGCCGCAATTGCGGAAATTTCACCACTGCGTCTGTATGCCGGAGCGCTGTTCCCAGGTTTTATGCTAGCTGGTTTCTATATTATTTATGTTGTGACCCGTGCATATTTTAACCCTTCACTGGCACCGAAACCGGAAACTACAGATGTTGCGCTCAGCAAGATTTTTTACGAATTGATGACATCATTTTTTCCGCTGGCGTTTCTTATTTCCGCAGTGTTGGGGGCAATTTTAATGGGGCTGGCAACGCCAGCTGAAGCCGCTGGTGTTGGTGCGGCGGGCGGTTTGCTGTTAGCGGCAATTTACCGCTCTCTTTCGTGGGAACGTCTGAAAGAAGCCGTATTCCTGACCGCTAAAACATCGGCTATGGTGTGCTGGTTGTTTGTCGGTTCATGGACTTTTGCCTCGGTATTTTCATATTTGGGCGGTCACGATATCATTAAAGATTGGTTCTTGGCGCTCGATATTGGCACCATCGGCTTCCTTATATTGGCGCAAATCACCATTTTTCTGTTGGGTTGGCCGCTGGAATGGACCGAAATTATTATCATTTTCGTTCCTATTTTCTTGCCCATGTTGGAAACGTTTAATGTTGACCCGTTATTTTTTGGTATGTTGGTGGCGCTTAACCTGCAGACATCGTTCCTTACTCCACCAATGGCAATGGCGGCATATTATCTAAAAGGCGTTGCCCCGAACGATATTGAATTGATGGAAATATTCAAAGGCATCATGCCGTATTTGGGAATTGTTATTTTTTCCATGGTTCTGCTTTATAATTTCCCGGGCATTGCGCTTTGGTTGCCTGATTACCTGTTCGGTAAATAATGGCTATCAGGGATTGGCATGAGCAATAATCTAAATACTCTATCAGCCGCTGAAGCGGCGCGGGCAATAAGAGAAGCTGAGATTTCATCGGAAGAGCTTGTCAAAGATTGCCTTGAGCGTATAGCCGAGGTTGATGATGCGGTTCATGCGTGGACCAGCATTGATAGCGAATACGCATTAGAGCAGGCAAAACAATCAGATAAACAACGCCGTTCCGGCGCGCCGATTGGACCGTTGCACGGTGTCCCGGTCGGGGTTAAGGATATTTTTGATACCAAAGATTTTCCAACCCAGTTTGGCTCTCCCGTATACAAAGACCGCATCACAACCGAAGACGCAACCGCCGTTGCAATGTTAAGACAAGCTGGCGCAATAATTTTGGGCAAAACCGTCACGGCTGAATTTGCCTGCATGTCGCCCGGACCAACCACCAACCCCCATGATGTAACACGCACGCCCGGCGGTTCAAGTAGCGGTTCGGCCGCCGCCGTTGCCGCTGCTATGGTGCCGCTGGCTCTTGGCACCCAAACCAATGGTTCGGTTATTCGCCCGGCATCGTATTGTGGTGTGGTTGGTTACAAGCCGACTTTTGGTCTTGTTTCGCGCCACAGGGTGCTTCGGGTATCGCGCAACCTAGACCAGGTGGGGGTGTTTGCCCGCACCATTGAAGATGCCGCACTGATGGCAGAAAGCATGATTGGTTTTGATGGGCGCGACCGTGACACCACAACAAACCCCAAGCCGCATTTGTTAAGGGCGGTTGGCGAAGAGCCACCAATGGCTCCGCGCTTTGCCTTTGTTAAGGGTCCGGCATGGCCCATGTGCGACAGCGCAACGCATTCGGCCTTTGGCGAGCTTGCAGGAGCATTAGGCGACAGGGTGGAAGAGGTTGATTTAGGCTCGGTTTATGACGAAGTGTTTGAATGGCAACGTATAGTCATGGAAGCCGATTTGGCCAAAAACTTTGCCGATGATTACCTTAATCACAAAGATCAGTTAAGCCCGACATTGGTAGAAATGATTGAGCGCGGACGCAAAGTTCACGCGGTTGATTATAGCCTTGCGCTCGACCGGATCGATATGTTTGCAATGGCCTTTGCCCCCATGTTTGAAGAATTTGACGCAATTATAACGCCCGCCGCCACTGGTGAGGCCCCGGTTGGCCTTGAAAGCACTGGCAATCCGGCGCCCGCAACCCTTTGGACCTTTGCCGGCATGCCGACGATGACTTTGCCATTACTGCAGGGCGAAGCCGGCATGCCTTTGGGCGTGCAAATGGTAGGTGCGCGTGGCGATGACCAGCGTTTATTCAGAAATGCCAGTTGGCTCGCAAAGTATTTGGAAGAACTATCATAATTGTTGTATCATTGAACCTTGCCATAAATTGGTAAGGCCAAGAAAGCTAAAGGAACAAATAAATGAATACTATAACCGGATTTATTGGCATTGCCTTGTTTCTAGCGTTTATTGGCGGATTGGCTGAATCAATCGGTGCATTGCCATTTATAATTATTGTTATCGCGATTAGCGCATTGGCAATTTATGATTATTACGAAAGCGTTCGCGATGAACGCAGAAAATCAGTGCGCCAAGCCAATGTTGACGCTCGCGAAAACGCACAATCATAATTTATTGTCCGGGCAGGCCTTTTATTAAATGAAAAAATTACCTGATTGGTTGATTTCGTACCTGCGTCAACCGTTTGTTTTTATTGTATGGGTAATGGAAACCTATACAAAAAATACTACGCGTGCACGTATTTTTATGGCCAAACCAAACGTTGCCAAAACATTTAAGCTGGCAATCACATTTACAATGCTGACATGGATTGTTGTTGGCATAATGGCAAGCGATGAAGATAGGGGTCGCTTAACAGAAAAAATTAGAACCACCTGGGGCGATATTCAGGACATTAACGAACAGAAAAAATTGCAAAATAACTAGATCAAGAAATCGTCAACCGTAAGGTCGGCAAGCAGTGTACCGCCAAGGGTAATGCTATCACCAGCACCAAAATCAAGCACAACGTCTGAGCCCACCTGTTGGGCGCTTGCCATTACATCGGCAAATCCGGCAAAAGCATTAAGCCCGGTAAGGTCAATACTATCTTCAACCCCGCCTGCGCTAAAGTCGGTTATGCTATCGCTGCCATCGCCAAGCGCAAAAACAAATGTATCGTTGCCTGCACCACCGCTTAGTGTGTCGTTGCCAATACCACCGACAATAAGGTCGTTACCACCGGCACCGTTGATGATATCCATTCCGGCAAGACCAAATAGCCCGTTGGCACCATTATCGCCCAACAGTGTATCATTGCCAGTATCGCCGGTGGCATCAACCCGGGGTACGCTAACGTTTATATCAACCGTGCCGTAACCTGGAATTTCAACGCTAAGAACATCAGATCCATAAGAAGTCGATGTTGTTGGTATATCAAGCGTCACATCGAACGTATAGGTGCCGGCGCTCACGTCTGTATATGATGTGGGCGTTATAGAGCTAACATAACCAAAATCATCACCAGTAATTGTTGGTGTAAGGTTGGCTGTGTTATTTGCAACGTAGCTTTCAATGGCAGAAACAACGTTTGAGCCGTCTGCTGTCCATATTGTTACGCTGCCAAACCCCCAACTATCAACTAGAGCCTGATAGGTCGCCACTTGATCAGCACTTACAGAAAATATGGGAATTATCCCTGCA
>JAOULV010000377.1 GCA_029881835.1 Rhodospirillaceae bacterium | reverse complement strand
CTGCCACCACCAGATTAAACGGACGGTAGGCATCCCCGTTAATGTCGCAAATGGCGTCTGCGGCAATGGTGGCTTCTGCATGGTCCAGGGCTTCTAACACTAATTCACCACGGCTGCGCTTTCCTGCCATCGGCCCCAGCGTGCCGGGGCGGTTTAAAACGCCAGCTATTAAGCCATAATCGTTTACGCCTAACCAGCTGCCACCGCCAATTTTATCAAGCCCGCCCACAGTTTCCGGGCGCTCAGCCCAGTGGCGCGCCGGGCCATCCCACGGCCTTTCAAGCAATTCATCGCGGTTGGTGGCTATTATTAGTGGCCAGTGGTGGCTGGGGCGGCGCAATATCACAAGGGTGCACATAAAAATATCAGTTTCCAAAAGTTATTTTTTAACAAGATAGCCCTTTTCACCGGGGTTTGGGGATGGCATTTTTTTGCGCCCCGTGAGAAAATAAGGCAACATCCAATAATCAACAGCACAAACACAGGGATTGACCATAGATATGTCAGATAAATTTAACGAACGTGAAAAAAGCTTCGAAGCAAAACAAAAGCTTGATGATGAGCTGAAATTCAAGGCGACCTCGCGGCGTAATAAATTGGTCGGTCTGTGGGCGGCTGAAAAAATGGGCATCAATGGCGCCGATGCCGATGCTTATGCCAAAACGGTTGTTATCGCCGATTTGGACGAACCGGGCGACGAAGACGTAATTCGCAAAGTCATGGCCGATTTTGCCGAGCGCGGAACCGATGTATCCGAAGATGCATTGCGCGAAGAGCTTGACCGCCAAATGCAAGTGGCGATTGAGCAGCTTTCCGGTGATTATCCCAACCCGTTGGGCGGTGATCACGAAAAAGTAGGCGATTAAGCGCGCTCACGCACGCGCTTTGAGGTTTTTCATTGTTCCAGCAAATCGCCAATATAAATAATTTTGATGCAGCTTTGTTGCAGGAAAAAAACGAGCAGCTAAGCAAAAGGCTGCCGATAAACCTGATTGCCAACACCATATGTGTGCTGGCATTTTTATATATTTTTCACGATACCATTCCGGCGCTAAAATTGTTCGGTTGGGCGGTGGTATCACAAATAGTCAACCTTACGGGGTTGGTGCTGGTTATTTGGTGGCGAAAAGTTGCCCACAAAAACAAACAACGCCTGTGGCTTGCCCTAATAACCGTTTATTTGTTTTTTGATTCCTTGGTTTGGGGCTATGCGGCATGGAGCTTCTTTCTTGCTAATAATTATTTGCTAATACTTTTTCTTTCTGCCGCAATTATGGGCGTTGCTTCCGGTGGACAGGCGGCCCTGCAAAGCCATCTTCCGGCGGCAACCATGTTTATAATTGTCATTATCTTACCTTTGAGCGCACGGTTTCTGCTGGCCGGAAACGAAATATTTATGATAATGGGCAGCCTTACATTTGTTTTAATATTTGTATTGTTGTCGGTTAATTTTCGCGCCAACGAAAACATGCGCGAGGTCTGGCGCCTGCGCCATGAAGTTGAAGCAGCCAACCGGGCAAAATCCGATTTTCTTGCCAACATGAGCCACGAATTAAGAACCCCCCTAAACGCAATTATCGGTTTTTCCGATAGCGTTCGTTCGGGCGTTTTGCCGCCGGAAAAACAAAATGAATACCTTGGCGATATCAAGGATTCGGGCGAACACCTGTTAAAATTAATCAACGATATTTTAGATATTTCCGCGATTGAGGTGCGCAAAATAAGCCTTAACAACGATGTGTTTAATGTAAAGGATTTGGCCGCATCGGTTTGTCGCGCATCAAAATTGGCGGCAGAAAATTTTGGGGTTGGGCTTGATTACGAATACACCGG
>JAOULV010000376.1 GCA_029881835.1 Rhodospirillaceae bacterium | reverse complement strand
AACCGGCCTACCCAACAGGTCTTTGTTTATTGATCGCCTTAACCAATCTTTGCCGAGCATGGCGCGTTCCAACAAAAAACTTGCGTTACTGTTTATTGATCTGGATGGTTTCAAGGTTGTAAACGATACCCTTGGCCACGACATTGGTGATGAACTTTTACAGCAAGCCGCAGAAAGGCTTGGCCATTGTGTCCGTACCGGCGATACGGTTGCCAGGCTTGGCGGCGATGAATTTACCATAACCATGCCAAATCTTGATGATTTAAAAAATGCCCCGATTGTTGCGCAACGAAGCCTTGAAGCGCTTTCAAAGCCATTTGTAATAGGCGGGCATGAGGCATTTGTGTCGGCCTCAATTGGCATAACCATATTCCCCGATGACGCCACAACCTCGCAAGAGTTATTAAAAAATGCTGACGCTGCAATGTACAAAGCCAAGGACGAGGGCAAGGCTAATTATCAGTACTTTACCGCCGATATGAACCTGCAGGTAAAAGAGCGCATGATTATTAAAAACGGCCTCATCAAGGCGCTGGAAAATGATGAGCTGTCGCTTTTCTATCAACCCAAACTTGACATGAAAACAAATAAAATTACTGCGGTTGAGGCATTGATGCGTTGGGATAACCCCGAGCTTGGATCCATAACACCGTTTGTATTTATACCTGTTCTTGAAGAAAGTGGTCTAGTTGTAGAGGTGGGTGAGTGGGCAATTAAAAGGGCCTGCGAGCAGCACAACGAATGGCTAAAGCGTGGACTGCCGCCAATGAAGATGGCTGTAAATCTTTCGGCCAGACAGTTACGCGAAAAAGCTTTTGTTTCTATTGTTGAGAAAACCCTGAAAAAAGCAAAATTGGACGTTAAATATTTTGAGGTTGAAATTACCGAAAGCATGCTGATGTCCGATGCGCCAAATATTGTTGCAGCATTAAGAAAGCTTCATGAAATGGGCATCCACGTATCAATGGATGACTTTGGAACCGGGTATTCATCGCTCAGCTATCTTAAGCGCTTTCCCATTGATACAATTAAAATTGATAGATCGTTTGTTTCCGATATTGCAACCGATCAAGATGATGCCGAAATTATTCGTACCATTATAAATATGGGAAAAACGCTTAATCGAAATGTAATAGCCGAAGGCGTTGAAACAGTAGAGCAGTTTAACATGCTCAAAGAATACGAATGCGACGAAATTCAAGGATATTACATCAGCAGGCCGCTTACCGGCGATGATTTTGTTTCATTTTATGGTGAATGGACTAACAACAAAAAGGCCGGCTAAGGCTGGCAATGCTTAGCTTTAGCTTTTTTTCCAATCGCAACTTAGGCCCAATTCGCCCGCGGTATTTGCTATATGGGCCAAACAGCTATCCGTTGCGTCTTCGGGTATGGATACGGCCACGCTGATTGTGTATTCACCACCATTGTTACTTATGTGCCTTTCGGAATTTAGCTGTACTATATTTGCATTGAATTGCTGAAAGACCTCGCACAGCCTGGCCAGCAAACCGGGCCTGTCGCCACCGTATATTTTAATATTGTGGGTAATGCTTTTTGATGCAGGAGAATCATTTTTAATACTAAAATGTGAAACTGATATTTCAGCATCAGAAAGCGAATCAAGTGCTGATAGTTCGGATTTTAAAACCGAAATATCGGTTTCGCCCTGCAGTTCACATATTGCGCTAAATTCTGCGTTACCGCCAAGAACCGCAAATGTTGTATCGCCAAAGTTTACACCTAAATCAAACAATCTTCCGGCAATGTCCGAAATTATGCCAACCTTGTCCGGGCCAGTGATGGAAACCATTGCTATTGTTGTTTTTGTATTATTA
>JAOULV010000375.1 GCA_029881835.1 Rhodospirillaceae bacterium | reverse complement strand
AGTACCCTTGTTTGGCGGATATCACATACATTTTGCGCGCCATGTCGGGGTCTTTTTTAACCCCGCGGCCAAGCTGGTAAATTAAACCAATGCTAAATTGCGATGCGGCGTGGCCTTCATCGGCAAGGGGTTGAAATTCATTTAATGCCGCCTGCCATTGCCCGGCACGCACCATTTTTAGGCCTTCTTGATAATCCGCCGAAAGCGCCGGGAAAGACAAAAAAACACCAATACCCAAGACCGAACACAAGACTGTGCGTGAAGCGGGCATGGCTGTGGTGAAAAGTTTGTTTAGCATTGGGCGCGCCTGATTCCTGTTGGGCCATACAGAATACCCTCAATATGGGTATTTTGCCTGACATAAACCTGACAATTTGTGAATTTATTCAGCTAATCGGCGCAAAACATACGAAAGTATGCCACCATGACGGTAGTATTCCACCTCATCTAAGGTATCTATACGGCATTTAAGGGCAATATCCTCGGTTTTGCCATCAGCCCTGACAATGGAAAGGGTTACGTCTTGTCCGGGTTTGATGCCGCCTTCGATGCCGCTAAAGCTTAAAATCTCATCACCCTTCAGGCCCAGGGTTTTCCGGGTTGCACCATTTTTAAATTCAAGCGGCAACACGCCCATGCCAACCAGATTAGAACGGTGGATGCGCTCATAGCTTTCGGCAATAACCGCACTTACGCCCAACAGCTTGGTTCCCTTGGCCGCCCAATCGCGGCTTGATCCGGTTCCGTATTCTTTGCCCGCAACCACCACCAATGGGGTGGCGTTTGCCTTGTGTTTCATGGCGGCGTCGTAAATAAATGCTTCTTTGCCATCAAACATTGTAACGCCGCCTTCGGTTCCGGGTGCCATTTCGTTTTTAATGCGAATATTGGCAAAGGTGCCGCGCATCATTACTTCGTGGTTACCACGGCGTGATCCAAACGAATTGAAATCCTCAGGCCGCACCTGATAGGTTTTTAAATATTCACCCGCCGGGCCGTTGTCTTTTATGGCACCCGCTGGTGAAATATGATCGGTGGTTACGCTATCGCCCAATATGGCCAACAGTTTGGCATTTTTTATGTCGTGAATTTCACCGGGCTTTGCCGTTAGGTTTTCAAAAAACGGCGGGTTGCGAACGTAAGTTGAGCCTTCGTCCCAGTCAAAGGTCATGGTGCCACCGGCGGGAATGTCCTGCCATGCTTTGGGCCCTTTGAAAACGTCCTTGTAACGGTTTGCATACATTTCACGGGTTAATGATGCGTTGATGGCGTCGGTTACTTCCTTGTTGGTTGGCCAGATGTCTTTCATGTAAACCGGGTTACCATCTTTGTCTTTGCCCAACGGGTCAGAAAACAAATCGCGCGTCATGCTTCCGGCCAATGCGTATGCCACCACCAATGGCGGGCTTGCCAAATAGTTGGCTTTGACATCGGGGTTGATGCGTCCTTCGAAGTTGCGGTTACCAGACAACACCGATGTTGCGACCAAATCACCACTGCGAACAGCGCTTGAAACCTCAACCGCCAGCGGGCCGGAATTACCAATGCACGTGGTGCAACCGAAACCGGCAATATTAAACCCAAGGGCATCAAGATGGGTTTGCAGCCCGGCGGCTTGTAAATAATCGGCCACTACCTGGCTGCCCGGTGCCAGCGAAGTTTTTACCCATGGTTTGGGTTTAAGCCCTTTTTCATTGGCTTTTTTTGCCAACAATCCGGCCGCCACCAAAACAGAAGGGTTCGATGTGTTGGTACAACTGGTAATCGCCGCGATGACCACGTCGCCATCACGAAGTTTATAATCTTTGCCTTCGACATCAACTTCACGCGGGGTCGCAAC
>JAOULV010000374.1 GCA_029881835.1 Rhodospirillaceae bacterium | reverse complement strand
GAAGGCGGTTGGCCCGGTGCCAACCCCACGGACGACGCTTTTTTTGCCAATTTACCCAAAACCAAACATGCCCGCATCAGCGCATTTGGCATGACGCGCCGGGCCGGGCGTAGCACCGATAATGATCCGGGCTTAAGCGCATTGCTTGATGTCGATGTTGATGCAATATGCATGGTTGGCAAAACTTGGGATCACCATGTCGATGTGGCCTTGCAAATAAGCCATGACGAAAATATCGCCATGATTTCCGATTCAGTCAAACACGCATCAGCCAAAGGCAAAGAAGTTTTGTTTGACGCCGAACATTTTTTTGATGGTTACAAAGCAAACCCCGAATTTGCAATGAAATGCGTACAGGCAGCGGCTGATAGCGGTGCGCGCTGGATCGTGTTGTGCGATACCAATGGCGGCACTTTGCCGTTCGAAGTCGAAGAAATTGTCGGCGCGGTTACCAAGGTGGTGCCGGGTGAAAAAATAGGCATCCATTGCCATGATGATACCGGAAACGCGGTTGCCAACACTTTGGCGGCGGTGCGTGCCGGTGCCCGTCAAGTGCAAGGAACAATAAACGGTTTGGGCGAGCGTTGCGGTAATGCCAACCTTGTTAGCCTGATACCAACCCTTAGTTTAAAAATGGGTTTTGATACCGGCGTTAATGATGCTGGCTTAAAACACCTAACCCATGTTTCACGCATGCTTGACGAACGGCTTAATCGCGCACCTGACCGCCATGCGCCATATGTTGGCGAATCAGCCTTTGCTCACAAAGGTGGCCTGCATGTTTCAGCGGTGGAAAAAGACCCAACCTGTTATGAACACATTACGCCTGAAAGTGTTGGCAACCATCGTCACATCGTTGTTTCCGATCAAGCCGGGCGTTCAAACATGTTGGCGCGCTTTCGCGAAATCGGAATTGATGTCGACCCTAACGACAAACGCATTGCCGGCATTTTGGAAGAAGTAAAAGCAAATGAAATGGCAGGTTTCGCCTATGACGGTGCGGAGGCAAGTTTTGAATTGCTGGCCCGGCGCGCGCTAGGAACCGTTCCTGATTATTTTCATTGCAACAGCTTTCGCGTTATTGATGAACGTCGCTGGAATGCCAAGGGCGATTTGATAACCCTGTCCGAAGCAACGGTAAAAGTCGCACTTAAAGGCGGAACCGAAATGGCGGTGGCCGAAGGTAACGGCCCGGTCAATGCGCTGGATGCGGCTTTGCGCAAAGTGCTGCTCAGGCTTTATCCATCACTATCCAGCCTACGACTGGTTGATTACAAAGTCCGTATCCTTTCCCCATCATTGGCGACCGCCGCGGTGACAAGGGTTATGATAGAATCAACCGATGATAAGGGTAATCATTGGTCAACCGTGGGCGTTTCGCCAAACGTTATAGATGCATCGTATAACGCGCTTCGTGATTCAATTATTTATATGCTCTATAGCCAGGGCGTTCCCGCCGCCGGGACAGTTGAGGCAAGCTGATAATATGAGCGCAACCAGCACCAGCGTTCGCCGTCCATCCAAAAAAGCCGCAGCCGAAAAATCTGAACAGGCGTTGGGTGCGCCCGCTATAATTCTGGTTGAAGCGCAAATGGCCGAAAACATCGGTATGGTGGCGCGCGCCATGCTTAATTCAGGGCTTTATGACCTGCGCCTTGTGCGCCCACGTGATGGCTGGCCCAACCAGCGCGCCTATCCGCCATCATCGGGGGCCGATGTGGTGTTAGATGGGGTCAAAGTATTTGAAACCACCAGCGATGCCATTGCCGACCTTGGCCATGTGTTTGCTACCACCGCCCGGGCGCGCGATATGTCAAAGGATGTTTTTACCGCAAAATCGGCT
>JAOULV010000065.1 GCA_029881835.1 Rhodospirillaceae bacterium | reverse complement strand
CGAGGTCAGCCAGTTACGCGAAGACCTTGAAGATATGCGCAAAGAAGCATTAACAGATTCCCTGACCGGTATTGCTAACCGTAAAATGTTTGATATGGAATTGCGCCATGCAGCGCGCGATGCAATGGAAAACGGAGAAGATCTTTCATTGATGATGATTGATATTGATTATTTTAAAAAATTTAATGATACCTACGGTCATCAGGTCGGTGATGAGGTTTTAAAGTTGTTGGCATCAACACTTTCTAAAACCGTAAAAGGTTCTGACATTGCGGCAAGATATGGCGGCGAGGAATTTTCTGTCATTTTACCAACCACAAATCTTGATGGTGCCTATTCGGTTGGCGAAAATATTCGCACCCGTATTTCAACCAAAAAACTGGTTAACCGCCAGACCAATACCGACCTTGGCAAAATAACCGTATCAATTGGTATATCGCAGTTTAAATATGGCGAAAAATTAACCGATCTTATCAAAAGGGCAGATCAAGCCCTTTACAGCGCAAAAAAACTTGGTCGCAATCGCGTCATCAGCCAGGTAGATATAGAAAAAGACGCACTTTCATTTGATTGATTCACCGTTGATGGTACTAAAAAAAATATCTGATATAATTAAATCTGCCAGCGAAGCCATTTTGAATAATGATCAATTGGTTCTGGCGGTCTTAGCCTTGGCCGTTGGCATTATTTCCGGTGGCGCGGTAATCGGTTTTCGCGAAGGTGTATCATTTTTTCAAAACGCATTTTTTGGCACTGCCGATGAACGGCTTTATTTACATTTGGCCACCCTCAAGTGGTGGCAGATAATTTGGCCTCCGGTGGTGGGCGGGTTAATTGTTGGTGTGCTTGTGCGCCTTGGCATGCCGGAAAATCGCCCCCAAGGGGTAGCCGATGTAATTGAAGCCAACGCATTAAAAGGCGGGCGCATGTCGTTGAGCGACGGCTTGCGTGCAGCCATAATAAACGCGGTTTCCATTGGTTCCGGCGCATCGGTCGGGCGCGAAGGCCCGGCGGTACATTTGGGCGCGGCCTTAGCGGCCAATATTGCCAAACGTTTTAACCTTAACAGGTCAATTTCCAGAACGCTTTTGGGTTGCGGGGTTGCCGCCGCGGTGGCCGGTTCTTTTAATGCGCCCATTGCTGGTGCGCTGTTTGCCAACGAGGTGGTAATCGGCCATTACGCCTTGAAAGCGTTTGCCCCGGTGGTAATTGCTTCGGTCGCCGGAACCGCAATTTCGCGCGCATATTATGGCGACTTTCCCGCATTTACCGTGCCGTCCCATGCCATCACCACATATCTTGAATTTCCGGCATTTATTTTATTAGGCATTATAGCTGGTCTTGTCGCCAGCGCACTGGTAAGGGCGATTGCAAAATCACAAGATTTTTCTGAAAACTTAAATTTACCCCGGTTGTTACACCCGATGATTGGCGGGCTGGTTGTCGGGGTTATGGCTATCTGGCTGCCGCAAATCATTGGTGTGGGTTATGGCGCAACCGAACAGGCATTAATGGGTAATTTCACCTTAGTGTTATTGGTCGTAATATTGGTGGGAAAAATTATAGCCACCGCAATATCGTTAGGTTTTGGTTTTGGTGGTGGAATATTTTCACCATCATTGGTTATTGGTGCCATGCTTGGCGGGGCATACGGCATAATTGCCACTAGCATATTTCCCCAAATTGGAAACGATACCAGCGCATATTCGCTAATTGGTATGGGTGCGGTGGCGGCCGCCACTTTGGGTGCGCCCATTTCTACCGCGTTGATAATTTTTGAAATGACCGGGGATTATCAATTAACCTTGGGCGTCATGTTGGCGGTTGTGGTTTCAACCGGGGTATTTCGCCATTTGCACGGGCGCACTTTTTTTACCGCCCAGCTTGAACGGCGCGGCCTTGATTTAAAAGGCGGCTTTGAAAGCGGATTATTGCGCGCAGGTCGGGTTCAAAATGTAATGCAAACCGATGTTGAAACCGTTTCTCCGGGAATAACCCTGTCGGGGCTAAGGCACCGTTTGCAATGTTCGCTAAGCGGTGAACTGTTTGTCGTTAATGATGATGGCGTTTTGCTGGGAACTATAACCCTTGCCGATCTTAGCGAAAGTGCGTTTGACCCCGAACTTGACCACCTGATTAACGCCAGCGATGTCGCCAGGGCAAGCCCACCAACACTTAAAATAACCGATGATCTTGAAAAAGCGTTAAAAGTTATTAATGACAGCGGCGAATCATTGATTGCAGTGATTAGGGATGACGAATCCAAAAAGCTAGAAGGTGTGGTTGATGAACGCCACGTTATTGCCGCCTACAACCGCGCACTCCTTGATAGCCGCCACGAAGAACACGATGTTTAAGCATCGCTGGCCCCACCCACAAGGCGTGCTATATATATTGGCACAATGAGCGATCCTTTTGAATTAGGCGAAACCCCTGAACATACTGCCCCACAGTCCGGCGGCGATGGTGCGCGCCCTAATGCCAAACCCCGCCATCTTTTAGGGCTTAATGAAAGCCAGCTTGAAGCGGTAGAAAATATTGATGGCCCGGTTTTGGTGCTGGCCGGGGCCGGAACCGGCAAAACCCGGGTTTTGACCACCCGCCTTGCGCATATACTAATGGAGCGCAAAGCGAGACCGGGCGAGATGTTGGCGGTAACATTTACCAACAAGGCCGCGCGCGAAATGCAAGAACGCGTCGCAAACGTGCTTGGCACCTCGGTTGAAGGCTGGTGGGTTGGAACTTTTCACGCCCTTGGCGCACGAATGTTGCGGCGCAATGCCGAACTGGTTGGCTTAAAACCAAACTTTACCATCATTGATACCGATGATCAGCTTCGCCTGATAAAACAAATTTTGCTTGCGCGCGAAATTGACGTCAAACGCTGGCCACCAAGAAGTTTTCTTTTTGCCATCCAGGGCTGGAAAGACCGCGCCATGGAACCAGATGAAGTCCCGCCGGGCGAAGTAATGGATGCGGTCGGTGGCGATGCGTTGGATGTTTATGTTGATTATCAGGCACGTTTGCGTGCGGTCAACGCCGCTGATTTTGGTGATTTGTTAATGCACGCGGTCAAGGTTTTGCAAAAAAACCCTGACGTATTGGCGTATTATCAAAACCGTTTTCGTTATATTTTGGTCGATGAATACCAAGATACCAATGCCGCGCAATATATGTGGCTAAAGCTGTTGGCAAAAAATCATAAAAATATTTGCTGTGTCGGTGATGATGACCAATCAATTTATTCATGGCGCGGCGCCGATGTCGGAAATATTTTAAGCTTCGAGGCAGATTTTCCTGGCGCACGCATAGTTAGGTTAGAGCGTAATTATCGCTCAACCCCGCATATTCTTGGTGCGGCATCGGGTCTTATTGCCAATAACGAAGGACGTTTGGGCAAAACCCTGTGGACCGATATTGATGATGGTGAAAAAGTGCGCACCCATGGGGTTTTGGATTCAGGCCTAGAAGCGCGCTTTATCGGCGATGAAATTGAAATGCGCCAACGCAAAAAAGAAAACCTTTCATCGATGGCAATTTTGGTTAGAACCTCTGCCCAGACCCGCGAATTCGAAGAACGCCTAATAACCCTTGGTATCGCGTACCAAGTAATTGGTGGTTTGCGTTTTTATGAACGCCGCGAAATTCGTGATGCGGTTGCGTACCTCAGGGTTATTTCATCACCCGATGATGACCTTGCGTTTGAACGCATTGTTAATTTTCCCAAGCGCGGAATTGGCGAAGCGGCGATGCAAACCATTCATGTTCATGCTCGGGCGCGCAAAATTCCCCTAACCGCGGCCATTGATGAACTTATTATAACCGATGAACTGCGCCCGGCACCAAGAAAAGCACTGGCCGCATTGATGAGCGACTTTTCCCGTTGGCGCCAAAGCGCGCTTGAGTTGCCGCCGGCAGAATTGTGTGATTTGGTCATAAAAGAAAGCGGCATAATCGAACATTGGAAAATGGATAAATCGATTGAGGCGCCGGGGCGCATTGATAACTTAAAAGAAATGGTTGTTGGTCTTGAACAGTTTGATAGCCTGCAAAACTTTCTTGAACACGTATCATTGGTAATGGAAAACGAAGAAAATAAAAACACCGATAAATTAAGCATTATGACCATGCACGCGGCCAAGGGTTTGGAATTTGACACCGTGTTTTTGCCCGGCTGGGAAGAAGGATTGTTTCCCCATCAGCGTTCACTCGACGAAGCCGGAACTGAAGGTTTAGAAGAAGAACGCCGTTTGGCCTATGTCGCCCTGACCCGCGCTAAAAAACGCGCATTGGTAACTTCAGCCGCATCTAGACGCCTATTTGGGCAGTGGCAATCGGCTTTGCCTTCGCGGTTTTTGGATGAACTGCCCGAACAGCACACCGAACGCAGCGACCTTGGCGAAGCGGGCGGCGTGATGATGGATGATTTTATTCCCACCCGGCAGCAAAGACGCGGGCCCACCATAAACGGACGAAAAGAAAGTGTTGCTTATCGCCAAGTGAGCAACGCTGGCGACAATGGTGATCTTGAAATTGGGCAACGGGTATTTCATCAAAAATTTGGCTATGGCCGTATATGTGGATTAGATGGTGATAAGCTGGAAGTTGATTTTGAAAAAGCCGGACAAAAAAAAGTAATGGCAAGCTTTGTTGAACAAGTTTAGAGCGCAAGCAAACAAAATGAACAACAACCTAACCCGCATCGCCATAGCTATTCCTGAAAGCGCAATTGAAGTTTTTGAAATGGCGTTAGAACCATTTGTGCAATCGCTTTTATGGTCGGTTGACGACACGACCGATATGCAGGTGATGGAAGGTTTTAGCGAAACAGCGCCAAATAGTGATTTATTGATAGGTGCCATAAAGCATGCCGCCAGCATTAGCAAAATCGAAGTTCCGGAAGTTATTATTGAACAAGTGCCAGATCGCGACTGGGTGGGCGAAAACCTAAAACAGTTTCCACCTATTTCGGTCGGTAGATTTTTTATTTATGGGTCGCACATTGATTTGCGCCCGTTGGCGGGGCAGATACCAATTCGCATAGATCAAAGTGTTGCTTTTGGTACCGGAAGCCACGCAACCACGGCCGGATGTTTGTTGGCAATTAGTGCGCTTGGTAAAAAAATAAATCCAGAACGTATTCTTGATATGGGAACCGGTTCGGGAATTTTGGCGTTAGCAATGATTAAGCTTTGGCATCAAAGGGTGGTGGCGTCAGATATTGATGAAACTGCTGTGGGGGTTGCGCGTGAAAATGCGGTGCTTAATGGTGTTGCAAAACAGTTGATTTGTAAATCGGGAATTGGGTTTGCCGCGCTAGATGGCAACGGAATGAAAAACTCGCGCTATAAAAAGTTTGATTTAATAACTGCCAACATTTTAGCCAGACCCTTGGCCGCCATGGCAGGTGATTTGGCAGGTGCCCTTGCCCCCGGTGGGCGGGCAATACTTTCCGGACTTATAACGCGCGATGAAAAAATGGTATTAAACGCCCATCGTCGTTACGGGCTTTACTTGGAAAAGCGCATTGTTATTGATGATTGGCTGACGTTGGTATTGAAAAAAGGTAAGCCTAAAAAAATAACTTAGCCAATGCCAAGGGTTTTTTTGTATTGCGACGGAACGTAGCGTTCGTTTTGTTCATTTTCTTTGCTACTGGCAATTCCGGTTGACGGTACATCGGTAGTGTCGGTTCGTTGGGTGCGCGTTTTCTTTTCCAGCGCCAACAAGGTTTCGGTTTGCCGCCTGCGTTCGGCTGCACTGTGGCCGGTGTCTTTTTCAACCTCGGCCATGCGCAATTCCAACTGCTGGATACGACCGCTTAGTTTATAAAAAGCGGTTTCCAGTTCGAGCATACGGTGGTTTGAGCGGCGGATTGTTTCGCTGACTAAAAAAATTGCCAGCACGGCCATAAAAAAGCCGATTACGCCAAATATTTGCATCATGGTTCGCGAGCCTGCCTTCTGCATCCCTCTTTCGCCCCAACGTAAAAATAGCTTAAAATTATTCAATAAAGTGTTAACTGGCTGAATAGCTTGGTTAATTTATGGTTTAATTGTTGGTTTACTTAAACAACCGTAGCTATTGCCACAACATTATTATTAGCGCCAAAGTACCAGTAATGACACCAGCCGCAACCGAACGGCCAAAGGCAAAAAATGCAGCTAATCCGGCGGCCGTGGCGGCCAAACGCATCCAGTCGGTGGCCGCATTTAAAGAGCCTATGGGCAAAATTATCATGCGTGCCACCAGGCCCGCCAACAGGGCATAGGTAACTGATGCCACCCATTCAACCAGCTTGCCATCGGCGCGCACCCGACCGGAAAAAATTACGCCCAAAAACCGCGAGGCATAGGTCGCAAGGCCGCTCACCGCAATCGCCGCCCATATTATTGCCCATTCGGGGATGTCAAAACCGTTCAATTTGCACTCTCCGTCTGATTTAGCGCCTCATCCGGTGTTTTTTGCCCCTGCCCACCTTCTGTCGGACCGTCAATTCGTTGCCCCAGAAAATAAGCCGCAGTGCCACCGATAATTCCGGTCAAAAGCAGGCTCCAGTCGCTGGAAAATAAAAACAGCAAAGGCCCCAATATTGCACCAAGCACAAGAGCAATTACCTTTGTCGGTTTTTTTAGATCAACCAAAAACAATAACGTGAAATAGAGCGGGTTTAAAAACACCAAACCGATTGAAACCGGGCGGGGGACCATATCGGATAAGAAAAAACCAATAGCGGTAAAAAATGGAGAGATGCTCCACAGTAAACCACCATAGCCAAGCAAATATGAAAAACGATGTTCTGGCTTGAGGTAGGGAATCCGCAACATCACGCCCATCCAGGTTGTCACCGCGATTGCGTTTACTATTACAAAATAAACCCAAGCGGGGATCCCCGGCTTTCGCACAACCGGTAATAACGATACAACCATAGGAAAAATTCTGGCGTTTATCATTCCAATGGAAATGGCAATCGCCAATAACGGTGCCCCGGCATTGAACATTTCCACCAACATTATCTGCCCAGGCAACGCCCAGGTAGTAAGGGTGGTAACAACACCATGATGAACAGTCCATCCGGCGTCATAGACCATGGAGCCAAAACCAATAAAGCTGGCCGACATTATAAACGCCGGAACCTTTGAGGCTTCGCGCACGCCAAGCCACATTGCTTCGCGTTCGGTGTTGCAATTTACCGGGGGGAGTGGTTTTGACATTATAAATTAGTATCCGAGCAATGGGTGATTTGAAATTATTTTTTTATTTTATATGACAGATTTAAATAGTGTAGTCGAGTGCCTCAAACTTGCCGCCTTGGGTTTCTAGGCCTGCTTTTTTCCAGGCATCAATTCCACCGCTTAATGTATATAAGTTTTTAAAACCATAATTCTGCAATTGTTTTTGTGCGCCCAACGCACGTTTGCCGATTGCGC
>JAOULV010000064.1 GCA_029881835.1 Rhodospirillaceae bacterium | reverse complement strand
CGGTGGTTTTTACCCTTGGTCACAGTAAAAATTATATCCAATCTTCCGCGCGGCAGGTACTGGCCCATTTTTTCCGGCCATTCGACAATCGTTATTACGTCAGCTATCACTTCTTCAATGCCCAATTCCAATACCTCTTCGGGGGTGTTAATGCGGTAAAGGTCCATATGCCATATTTCCCCGCTTTTCCCCTCATAGGTCTGCACCAAGGTAAAGGTCGGGCTGGGAACCTCTTCTTCCGGGTCGGTTAGGTGGCGAATAAAAGCACGGGCAAATTCGGTCTTGCCCGCACCCAAATCACCGGAAAGCGCTATTACGTCGCCAGTTTCTGCCAGTCTGGCCAGCCGCCTAGCCAGATCAAGCGTGTCTTTCAGGCCCGCTAATTCTATTTTTATTGTCTCAACCGATGTATTCATTTTGCCCTTGATTTTCCCCAGCCATAGAAAGGCCCGCCCGTCCAGAGAGAAGGATTTTTTGTTATTCCCCTCAGGTGCTAAACTGTTATAAGCGATTAAGTTTAACCCTCTTTATAAGTGAGAGGCCATGACCAATAGCCAAATTAAAGCCGATGTTGTGATAATCGGCGCCGGACCAGCCGGGCTTTTTGCCGCATTTCAAGCAGGCATGCTGGATTTGAAGTGCCATTTGGTGGATGCGCTCGATTCCATTGGTGGGCAGCTTTCGGCCCTTTATCCGGAAAAACCCATATATGACATCCCCGGTTACCCCGAGATTCTGGCAGGTGAGCTTATTTCCATGCTCGAAGCCCAGGCCCAGTCATTTGGCCCGACATATCATCTGGGCCAACAGGTGGAAAAGCTTACACCCTTAAGTAGCGGCAGATGGGACATAACCACATCAAAAGGAACCCGCTTTGATGCAGGCGCCGTCATTATCGCAGCCGGCGTCGGTGCCTTTGGCCCCAACCGTCCACCGCTCGAAGGTATAGAGCAGTTTGAAGGCAAAGGCCCGGGGCTAGGGGTAAATTATCTGGTAAAAAAACGCGAAGATTTTAGGGATAAACGCGTGGTAATCGCCGGTGGCGGCGATTCGGCGGTGGATTGGGCGGTGGCCCTGGCCGATGTGGCCAAATCAATAAATGTGGTTCATCGCCGGGCAAAATTCCGTGCCCAGCCCGAAAGCGTAAAAAAAATGGAAGAGCTGGCAAAAAGCGGCAAAGTCGAAATAACCGTTCCTTTTCAGCTCGATTCCATCAAAAGTGAAAACGGGGTTATTAGCCACGTATGTGTTGCGGATTTAGACGGTAATGTTCGCGAACTTGAAGCAGATGTGTTGTTGGCGTTTTTCGGTCTCAAACAAAACATCGGGCCGATTGCCGATTGGCAGCTTAAAATTGAAAACAACCATATTGCGGTTGATCCGGCAACGATGAATGCCGGGCGTGATGGGTTGTTTGCCGCAGGTGATATCGCAACGTACCCTGGAAAATTAAAACTTATTTTAACCGGCTTTGGCGAAGCCGCACGCGCCGCGTACAGCGCGCGTGAACATATATACCCAAATGAAGATCGCCATTTTGAATATTCAACATCACGTGGCGTCCCCGGGGGGGCCAAATAATGTTTCGCCGTCATTTTATTTTTTTGGCTATTCCTTTGTTGTTTACATCTGCTGGCGGCCCAGCTTTTGCCCAGCCGGTTGATACAAATACCAAGGCAAAAACCGAAACCAGCCAACCTGAACTATCAAAAGAAAATGCCGCTATTCTTGAAACCTGTTTTAAGTGTCATGGTAAGGGTGGGGTTAGTCAGATTCCGACGCATCCAACCATAGCCGGACAAAAAGCAGGCTATCTGGTTAAACAGTTAAACGAATTTAAGCGCGCCCAAGAAACGTTGAGCGAAAAAATCCCTGTCCAGCCGGAAAAACAAGAAGAAGAAAAAAATAGTGTTTTAAGCGGAAGAAGTGATTTTATCATGAGCCACATGGCAGCGGATTTTAATAAAAATAATTTCACAACGCTAGCAGTATATATTTCATCACTTCCCTGTGATGGCGTCGCGTCCCCGAACGATGAAGTGGACCAAGGTGAAAAAACCCCAACGCCACCCAGCGTTGTTGGGCGCTGCGTTGCTTGTCATGGTGAAAATGGAATTTCTTCGCAGCCCAGCGTGCCTAACTTGGCCGGGCAACGCCGCGCATATTTGCGCCGTGAATTGCTGCTAATGCGCGAAACCGCATGGGGCGGTAACAATACTGATAAAAAAGAATGGCGCACCCACCCGATAATGGAACAACAAGCAGCCCGCCTGAAAATCGAAGATGTGGACAGTATTGCAAATTATTATGCGCAACTTAATTGTCGCGAAAAATAATAGTTTAATTTTTTGAAAAAAGATCCGGCTGTGGTTCGGGTTCGCTTGCCGGCACATCTATTGGCAAACGACACGTAATTGATGTGCCCCGGTTTGGACGCTGTTCAATTAATACCTCGCCACCGTGCAATTCAATAAACCGGGTCACCAGCGCAACGCCGGGCGGAACGTCATAATCTTTTAAGCCCACACCACCATCAATAATTTCAAACGAAACGCTGTCATTGCTTTTTGCTATGTTTATTGCAATGTTTCCGCTGGGCGGGGTTGCGTGAATGGCGGCACTAACAAGGTTGTATAGTGATTGTTTTAAACGCTTTTCATCCGCTACCAGCCAGCCGATATTGGCCGGGCAATCAAATTCTATGTGTATGTTTCTTTGTCTGGCCCGTTCGCGCACCAAACCCAACACATTTACAATCAGCGTTTTAATATCAACCGTATCAAGCTCTATGGTCATTAGGCCTGCTTCAACCGTGGCCAGATCAAGCGTGCCTTCAATTACCGAGACCAATTCTTCGGATGAATCAAGTATCCCGCTTGCGTATTCTTTTTGCCGATCGGTTAATTTGCCAAAATATTCTTCCGATAAAATTGCGGCAAAGCCGATAATTGCGTTAAGCGGTGTTCGTATTTCATTGGCAACGCCTGCCAGAAATTCTGATTTTAATAGATTTGTTTCAGCCATTGAACGCGCCCGTTCGGTTAGCGCTTCTTCAATCCGCGCGCTATCGGTAACATCAAGATAGCTAAGCAATGCCGCGCCATCGGGCAGGCTGACTTTGGCGAATTCAAGCTCGGTTCCGTCCAACAATTCAATTCGCCCACGCATGCTTCCCGGCGCCATCAGGTTGGCGGTTAGGGTTTCTTTATCTAAATATTCTTTGTTCGAATTTTTATCTATTAGCGGCAATATATGATCAATAAAATCGCCTAGGTGCATATTTTCATTTTCTTCCTCATCATTTAGACGCCATGTTCGCCTAAAGGAAGGATTGGATAATTTAATGCGACCATCGGCACCAAACACTGCAATCGCTTCGTATAGGTTATCGATGGTTTCGCGCTGAACCATCGAAAGGGTGCGGTACGATCGTTCAAGGTCCATGTGGTCGGTAACATCTTCAAACGCAAAAACCAATCCACCCAATGGGTGCGGGCTGACAACCGAACGAAGTGTGGTACCGTCTGGCAGGTGCAGCATTTCTTCCAACGGGTTAGTTAATGTTCCAAATAAACCCAATTGCCCAGCTTTGAACGCTTTATAATCGGCAACCTCGGGTAATTTGCGTTGATCGCGCATGCGGTCCAGCACCGCGCCCAAGGTCGGTTCATTTTTTAACCATTCAGATTTCAGGTCCCACAAATGGGCATAAGCTGAATTAAAAAACGAAAGCTTTCCATTGCCATCGAAAATAGCAATTGCGGTTGCCAAAGATTCCATAACGTGGTTTTGCGCCTGAATATGGCGGGTATAATCGACCTCCATTTCTTCGGTGCGGGTATGATCTTGGGCCACGCCCAATGTTCCGCCACCGCTTAATGGAATTTCTGAAATATCAACCAAACGGGGTTTGCCGTCCGACATGGTTAAAAGGTGGCGTTCATTTGCGTTGACGCCTTCGCGTCTGGCGTTTTCTGCTAATTCACGGCTGACATCGGGCGCCGAAAGCGCTTGGGCGCGGGCATTGGCGATTTGCAGGGCAAGACCTGAGCCACGCAACCATGCCGGAAATGGTAATGCCTCAATTACTTCGCGCGAAGTTGCGCGCGATGCTTCGCCCGGTGGGGCAAGATCAGAAATATCGCGCATCCACAAAACATCGGCCAATGGTGTGGCGTCAATGTTTTCGGCGCGCACACCAACAACCAACAATCTACGCATACCGTCTTTGGTGGTTAGCATTATTTCAAATGCGTCACCGCGCTTGCGTAGCCCGCCACAGGCGGAATTTAAAATTGTTCCATCGTTTTCGGAAAAACGCGCCAGAACCTCGTTAAATTTTGTCCGTACCCCGTTTTCAAGGCCCAGCATTACCGCCAAGCGGCGCGAGCAGGCCTCGGACCCATTTGAAGCAACCCAGAGGAAAATCCCATCCGGTGCGTTGGCCAATATTTCATGGCTTATTTCCGCGTCCGCCCCAAGGCGCGAAAGATTGTGGCGAAGCCCACGGATTTGCCCCATCTGGCGCAGGCTGACCACCGCCAAAATAACCACCGCCAAACCCAATAATATGGCGGGCCCGCTACCAAGAAGCAGTTGATTTAGGGATTCGTCGTTCATGGCCCCGATTGTGTAGTTAGCGGTGCAAAAACACAAGCAACTCTGTTGCAAAGTTAATAAAAAAGGGCCGGAAAATCCGACCCTTTTTTAGGTTTAAAGCTTAAAAAATCGCCCTAGTAACGATAGCTATCTGGTTTGTACGGACCTTCGACGGTCACGCCGATATATTCGGCCTGTTTCGGGCTAAGCTTGGTCAGCGTCGCGCCCAGCTTATCCAGGTGCAGACGTGCCACTTTTTCATCTAGGTGTTTGGGCAATACATAAACTTCGTTTTTGTATTTGCCGTCTTTGTTGTTGGCATAAAGTTCTATTTGCGCCAGTACCTGGTTGGTGAAAGATGCGCTCATAACAAAGCTTGGGTGGCCGGTGGCACAACCAAGGTTAACAAGCCGGCCTTCGGCCAGCAAAATAATGCGATTACCGCCGGGGAATTCAATTTCATCAACTTGTGGTTTGATGTTGTTCCATTTGAAATTTTTCAGACCGGCAATTTGAATTTCATTATCAAAATGACCAATATTGCAAACAATGGCCCGGTCTTTCATTCCGCGCATGTGGTCCACCGTTAGAATATCAAAGTTGCCAGTGGTGGTAACATAAATGTCACCTTCGGGCAGGGCCTGCTCAACGGTAACAACTTCAAAACCTTCCATGCAGGCTTGCAATGCACAAATTGGGTCAACTTCGGTAACCAGAACCCGGCAACCGGATGAACGCAAACTTTCGGCCGAACCTTTACCCACATCGCCGTAACCGCACACAACCGCAACTTTACCTGCCATCATTACGTCGGTGGCACGGCGGATTGCGTCAACCAAGCTTTCGCGGCAACCGTATTTGTTGTCGAATTTGGATTTGGTAACGCTGTCATTAACGTTAATGGCCGGGAACAAAAGCGTTCCTTTTTTTGCCATTTCGATTAGGCGGTGCACACCGGTTGTGGTTTCTTCGGTGACGCCCATAATTTCGGCTGCCGCTTTTGAATACCATTGGGGGTCTTCAGCAATATGTTTTTTAATTGCGGCGAATAAAATTTCTTCTTCTTCGGAACCGGGGTTATCCAGCACCGACATATCTTTTTCCGCATCTTTGCCCAGATGCAGCAATAACGTGGCGTCGCCACCGTCATCCAAAATCATATTAGGCACACCGCCGTCACCCCAAGTGAACAAGCGGTGGGTGAAATCCCAATATTCTTCCAAGGTTTCGCCTTTGTGGGCAAACACCGGGGTACCGTTATCGGCAATGGCGGCCGCGGCGTGGTCTTGGGTTGAAAAAATATTGCAAGATACCCAGCGGACTTCGGCGCCAAGGGCTTCAAGCGTTTCGATTAACACGGCTGTCTGGACGGTCATATGTAGCGAACCGGCAATGCGCGCGCCTTTTAGCGGTTGTTTGCCTTTGTATTCTTCACGGATG
The DNA here is from genome assembly GCA_029881835.1 of Rhodospirillaceae bacterium. Lineage (GTDB taxonomy): Bacteria > Pseudomonadota > Alphaproteobacteria > Rhodospirillales > Magnetovibrionaceae > DAOVVL01. The sequence goes on along the minus strand of JAOULV010000064.1, from coordinate 1,407 downwards.
GCCATCAGGCCCGGCATTTCAGTGTTGGACAGGTCAATATCTTTGTGACCCCATTCTGCCAATGAAATATCGGCAACCTGATAATCTTTGAATTCGCTCATAAATTGTCTCCATCGGATATGTGATCGGATATGTGCCCTAGCATCCATAATGCCAGTATTTAAAAAACCTTAAGCAGGGGTGATACCAGCCCAATACCCGTTGGGCAAGGGCAGAAATCACCCCGCCCAAGGTTGTTATACTAAGGCGTTGAAATCATCCAAAAGCATGGCAATGCGCCCGGAATCGCTTTGCGCCATAATGGCGCTGGCGCGCTCGGTCGCGGCTGATAGGTCTATTTCACGCACGCGCTGTTTGACCGCTGGAATGGTGTGCGCGCTCATGGATAGCTCGCGCACCCCAAGGCCCAGCAATAGGGCGGTAAAGCGTGGGTCGCCTGCTATTTCACCGCAAATTGATATGGGAATGCGCCCGCGCAAGGCCGCGCCGATGCTCATTTCAATTAGGCGCAAAACGCTGGGATGAAGCGGGTTGTAAAGCTTGGCCACCCGTTCATCGGTGCGGTCTATGGCAAGGGTGTATTGGGTCAGGTCGTTTGAGCCAATGGCAAAAAAATCACACACACTGACCAAAGCATCGGCGGTCAAGGCCGCACTTGGGACTTCGATCATAACGCCCAACGGCGGTATTTTTTTTGCGGTGGCAATTTTTTTTCGTTTGAGCGAGGCCGCAACTTTTTTTAATATTTCCCGAGATTTTTTTACCTCACGTGCGGTTGAAACCATTGGCAACAAAATACGAATGGGGCCAAATGCGCTGGCGCGTAAAATTGCCGCAAACTGTGTTTCCAATAAATCGGGCCTTGCCAAAGACAGGCGGATGCCGCGCAACCCCAATGCGCTTTGCGCACTTTCGCCAACATCTTCGGTCAATGATTGGGCCAGTTTTTCCCCACCGATATCAAGGGTGCGAACGGTCAAGGTGCGACCATTCAGGGTTTTTATGATATCGCGCATCACACGAAACTGCTCTTCTTCGCTGGGCAGGTCATCTCTGTTCATGAACATGAATTCCGAACGCAACAGCCCAATACCGGCGGCACCCGCCATCATTACCTGGGGCATTTCGATGGGTAATTCAACGTTGGCAAACAATGAAATCTCAACCCCGTCGCGGGTAACCGCGGGTTGGCGTTTCATTTTGGTAAATCGGGTTTGCTTGCGGCGGTGCTCTAATTGTTTTGATTCAAAAATAGCCAATGTCGCGGGCGTCGGGTTTAAAATTATGCGCCCGACCTCGCCATCAACAATTATGGCATCGCCTGATCTGGCCATCGCACTTAAGCCCGGCACGCCCAATACCGCAGGCAGGCCAAGGGCGCGCGCCATAATCGCGGTGTGGCCCTGC
>JAOULV010000373.1 GCA_029881835.1 Rhodospirillaceae bacterium | reverse complement strand
AAAGCATATTGCTTTATGTATGTAGGCCTTGCCATTATGCGCTTGTATCAATTGGGTTTTCTATCCGGCGCAAAACCGAAAGTATATGAAGTGCGCGCTTTGCCACCTCTGAGTTTGACCCCGCATGGCGGACGGTGAAACCGTATTTATCTTCCCATATTTTTATAAAATCTCGTTTGGCATCCGGGCGCGCCTTTTCCCCGGTCAGGGCGCCAATGGTTTTGTCAAATTCGGGGTGAAGTTCGGCCTGAAAGGAAAAATCGGAATATTCATCCCATTTTAAAATGCCCGCTATATATAAATCATACCCCAGTTTGGCCACTTCGCGTGGTGATATGTTGCGTGAATTTATGTTTTCCAGAATTTTTTCAAGCGGGTGTTCGATCGCGTTTAAGCCGGACCCTTTTATAGCTTCCATTGGCAACGGGTCTTCGACCACAACCAATTTTCGCCCAGGGATATGATCTGGTTGCCGGAGCGCGCTTTTATTAAACGCGGTAGGGTAAAAGTTTTCACCACCTATTTTCATTTTGTTCTCAGTTTTAAGTGCTCTTGATAAGTTGATGGCCAAAAAATTGCCTCGGCTGCTTTAAGCAACCGAGGCCAAGTTTGGGCTTGAGGGATAGTGCTGATCGAAAACCCGCTATGAAAATCTTGCTCGATTGTTCTGTAACCTAATGTCTCGTTCCGTTTTATTTTTTTCAAATCAGGTGCGCGTAATTGTGTGCATAGAAACAGAAACAGAATATTTGTTTTCATCTGGTTCTATATTCTCGTTTGTTATCGGGGCTTGCCTTTCTTCGTTTTCCGCTTCGGCCGCAATAATTTTTGCTAACTCGGCACGGGCGCGCTTCGCCCGGTACATGGCCGCATCGGCCATGCGTATTAATTCATCGCCATCTGTTTTTGGGCCAAATCGCTGAAAGCCAAAGCTGGCACGTAGCGCAATTGGCGTGCGCTGCCAGTGGACGATGGCGTTGTTTATTGTGCGCTCCAGCATTTCCGCCCGGGCTAGGCCATTTTCCCAACCGGTTCTGGAAAGTATTACCGCAAACTCATCGCCACCCAATCTGCCAACGCTATCAGTGGGGCGGATGTTTGCCTTCAAAAGATCGACCACTTTTTGCAAAACCAGGTCGCCTGCCGCATGGCCATAGGTGTCATTGATGGGCTTGAAGCCATCTAAATCAATAAACACCAAAACGCCGGTTTCATCGTAACGATCGGCTGCGGCTAATACGCGCGCAAGCTCTGTCTCCAGCCCATGCCTATTTAGGGCCTTGGTCAGGCTATCGCTCAGCGCAAGTGTTTCCATTTCGGCAATTTTTTGTTGTAGGGATGAAATTGTTCTTTCAACCCCCAGCGCCTGCAACAGTGCCATGTCGGCGGCTTCAACAAGCGCATCTGCTCTGGCGCTGGCGGAAATGCTCAGATCCATATTTATAATCTTTTTCAAATTACCCACGGCAGCAACAATCGAGCTGTCATTGTTCGGGTTGGTATTTTTTTGCCGGGTAATTCTTTTAATCGGGTAATTCATTATCCGTCCCATCGCAAAGTTCTCCCTATTTCCTTTCTGGTTTCTTTCTGGTTCCTTTCTGGTTCCTTTTTGGCCCCACATTTTGTTTTGTCCGCCGGTTGTTGTTTTGCGCTAAACGCGCGCAAGCGTTGACTTAGTTGCCTCTGTTAAGAGGCAATCTTTGTGCCACAATTAAATTGTGCAAAATCAATGGGTTGGAAAAATTAGATCTAGGTAAATATTTCCGCTTCGGCAAATATTGCCTACTTAGCAGGAAAAACCGGGTGCAAATTTCCCAGTGGCAAGCAACCGCAGGCGTGCGGTTCTAGGCTGTATG
>JAOULV010000063.1 GCA_029881835.1 Rhodospirillaceae bacterium | reverse complement strand
CATGGCCAAGTAGCTCTTGAATGGTTCTAAGGTCACCACCGCCGGATAAAAGATGGGTGGCAAAGCTGTGGCGCAGTGCATGTGGGGTTGCGGTGTCGGGCAGGTTTAAAAACCCGCGCAAATTTCGCACCGCCGCTTGCGCCACACCGGGGTTTAGCCGTTTACCCCTTGCGCCCAAAAAAAGCGGTGAATTTGCGTTCATCGGAAAGGGCGATGATTTAACGTAATCGGCCACCGCTTTGCTGACGGCGGGTAATATGGGAATTACACGTTGTTTGTTGCCCTTGCCGGTTATGGTCATGGCGTCATTTTCTTGGGGGAAATCGCCAACGTTAAGCGACAATGCTTCGCCTATGCGTAACCCGCAACCATAAAGCAACATCAAAAGCGCGCGGTCACGTTTTCCAATCCATACTTCAGCGGCAAAAACATCAGCGCATTCAACCATTTCAAGCGCTTCTTCAATGCTTAATGCTTTGGGTATGGATTTGCCAATCCGCGGTGTGCGCACCGTGCCAATGGCCCCATTGGATAAAACATTGTTGCGATCAAAATAACGAAACAGCGTTCTTAAGGTCGACATTTTATGGGCGATGGTCGTTTTGCTTTTGCCAAGGTTTCCTTCAAAAGCAAGGAACGCACGAAAATCAACCGGTTTTAAATTGGCAAGGTCCTTGATGCCCGGTGTGTAGCCCAGATGGTTGCCTAGAAAATCTAAAAAACCTGCCGCGTCACGGGCGTAAGACGCAACCGTATTGGCCGCCGCCCGGCGTTCATGCCTTAGCCAGTCAAGCCAGCCAAGCAGTGCTTTTTGCAATGCCGGCTCGGCAAAAAACTGTTCAGCAGTATCCTTGATTAGCTGTTTGTCGCCTGATTTGGGGTTTCTAGGCATCGGTGGAACATCTTTTCAACCACACGGGCAAGGAAATTAAGAAGCTCGGTTCCTTGGCCCGGATTAAACGTGCCATTGGTTCTAGATCCCAGCGCAAACAATCCATTGGGTGTGCTGGCACCTTGGCGAATTCTGGCAATGCCGGCAGAGCGCACAAGCGATGCCGCCTCACCGAAGATGGTACCATCATCAAGAACGTCACGCATCAATTGAACCTCGACCCCTTCGCCCAAGCAATTATCGACATACCCTTTTGAATATGCGCGCACGCCCGGCAATGCCAGCAATTGTGGCCGGGCAAGTGAATCGCGCTCAAAGCCATAGGCCACAACATCAACATCTAACAAAAGCGGCAAATCATCGGTAATAATGCGCGCCAACGTTACTGCATCACCCGCCGATAACAATGCCAGAACGGCGGCGTGGGTTCTGGTTTGATAGCTCATGTTAGTGCGGCTGGTTTCAATTACGTCTTGGGTGCATGCGGTTAGGTTTTCAATCTCGCCTTTTAGGCGATCTAACATAACCTGCTGAAAATCAACCACTCCATCGGGGGTTTGTTCGTAACGCCCCGGTGTCGCCATGTTGACCAGTATGTCCGGATTGCGCGAAAAGAAGTCCGGATGCTCCAAAAGATATTCGCCAATTTCATCATCGCCCCATTGGGGGATCGGGTGTTTGTGCCCTTGATTATCTGTGCCCATGCTTGCCCTCATTGTCCGAATCTTAAAAACCAAGCACCCATATTGGCCTATCTTTGTTAAAGCTTTACTTCCATTTGGGATAAAACTTAGGTGCCCTTTTGCACAAATCCTGTCTTTTAGGGTACGAATCGGGCCATCATCGCCTTTTAAGGGCAATCATAAGGGTGACAAAAGTTTTTTAAAAAATGGCCAAAAACAGCAATCACAATGAATTGGGCGATTTGGGCCCGCAAATCAGCGTTTTGGTTCCGGTCACTTTTGCCGCGGGCGATAGTGCGGGATTTTACGATTATTTGCCGCCAAAGAAGGGCGGGGCGCTTATCCCCGGTGATGTTGTGCGCGTTCCATTTGGTGGGCGTAGCCTTGTTGGCGCGGTCTGGGGTCCGGGCCAAGGCGGGGTCGATAAAGCAAAACTAAAAACCATAACCGAAAAAATAGACATTACCCCGCTTAGCGCTGATATGCGCGCATTCATTGAATGGGTGGCACGTTATAACATGGCGTCACCCGGTGCGGTTTTGAAAATGGTTTTCAATGTTCCGGGCGCTTTGGAAAAAGCAAAACCTCAGCGCGGGTTTGTATTGACCCAAGGGGTAGAACCGTCCGTTCGCATGACGCCCGCCAGAAAACGCGCGCTTGATTTTATGCAAGGCAAGCCAGCGATGCTTGCCGCAGAAATTGCGCGCGAAGCAGGATGCACCCCATCTGTGATTAGCGGTTTGTTTAAAGCCGGCGCATTAAAAGAAGTTGCAATATCAACCGAACACAAATGGTCGGTGCCTGATCATAAATTACCAAGAGCAAAATTATCCAGCGCACAAAAAAATGGTGCCGCTGAAATTTGTTCACGCATTGGCAACAATAATGATGGCGGTTCGGTAACTTTAATTGACGGTGTTCCGGGTTCGGGTAAAACCGAAGTTTATTTTGAAGCAATTGCCAAGACGCTGGAGATGGGTAAACAAGTTTTGGTCTTGCTTCCTGAAATTGCATTGACCGCGCAATGGTTGCAACGCTTTAGCGCGCGCTTCGGCGTCCAGCCGGCATTATGGCATTCAGACCTTGGCGATGCCAAGCGCCGCGAAACATGGCGGGCGTGTTCCACTGGCAAGGTCCGGGTTGTGGCTGGTGCGCGTTCGGCGTTGTTTTTACCATTGCACGAAATCGGTTTGATAATTGTAGACGAAGAACACGAAACCGCATTCAAACAAGAAGAAAGCGTAATTTACAATGCCCGCGATATGGCGGTGGTGCGCGCGCACTTGGGCAAATTTCCAATTATATTAGTTTCCGCCACACCATCGCTGGAAAGTATGAGCAACGCCAAAAGCGGCAAATATCATCTGGTTCATTTGCCCGAACGCCATGGCGGCGCATCATTGCCGGATGTTGAATTGGTTGACATGCGCACGCAAAAACTACCCGCTACCCGCTGGCTTTCTGATGGGTTGCTTGAAAGTTTGAAAAAAGTTTTTGATGCGGGCGAACAGGCTATGCTTTTTTTAAACAGGCGCGGCTATGCCCCGCTTACCCTTTGTCGCGCTTGCGGCCACCGACTTAAATGCCCCAACTGTTCGGCTTGGCTGGTGGAACACCAAACCGGTAGGCGCCTGCAGTGCCATCATTGCGGACACAGCGATTCAATGCCGGAAAACTGCCCCAATTGTGACGCCAGCCATAAATTCGCCCCCATCGGCCCCGGCGTCGAACGCTTAGCCGAAGAAGTAAAAGAGCGTTTCCCAAATATTCGCGTAACACTTGCCAGTTCTGACACCCTTTCAGGGCCCTTAAAGGCGGCCGATCTGGTCAAGCGCATTGAAAATCACGAAGTTGATTTAATTATCGGCACCCAAGTGGTGGCCAAGGGTTATCATTTTCCCCTGCTTACATTGGTCGGCGTGGTTGATGGTGATTTGGGGTTGGCGGGCGGTGATTTGCGCGCGGCTGAGCGAACCTATCAATTGCTTTATCAGGTAGCCGGGCGTGCCGGGCGCGAGCAAAAACAAACACAAAAACCGGGCAAGGTGGTAGTGCAAACTTATATGCCCGACCATCCGGTGATGCAGGCAATAAAAGCCGGTTCGCGCGAAAAGTTCGTTAAAGCCGAAACCGAAGCGCGCCAAGCAATGGCCATGCCGCCATTTGGCAAATTGGTCGCACTTATAATTTCCGGATCTGACGAACGCGGGGTGGATGACGCCGCCAACAGACTGGCCCGATGTGCGCCTAATATTGACGGGGTGCAGGTTTTAGGCCCGGCGCCAGCCCCGCTTGCATTGCTTCGCGGTAAACACCGCAGAAGATTTTTAATTAAACTAAAATCAAACATTTTACCCCAGCCAATAGTCGGTGAATGGTTGGCCAAAGCAGGGATGAATAAATCCGCACCTAAGGGAAAACACAAAGGCCCACAATCGGTTCGCGTGCAAATAGACGTTGACCCGCAAAGCTTTATGTAAAATTTTTATTTAGTAACTTTTGGTTCGGTTTTGCTTGTGGGCTTCGGGCTTGTTTTGGGCTTATTAAAATCATGCACCTCAACCTTGGGCCTATTTGCGATTGCGGCGGCTTCTGATTTTAACCAGCGTCGTTCCGGCCCACGGTAACCGTCAGCGTCTTCAACGAACGGGCGTTGCGCCATGACCGAATTATAAACCCTTTTATAAAGTGCCGATGCCGAAACCGGTTTGGCTAAAAATTCATCCACCCCGGCGTTTCTGGAAAGCATGATGTGTTCTTGCTCAAGGTGGCTGGTAACCATAATTATCGGCGTGGTTTTGTTGATGGGTAATTTTCCCCGCCGGGCGCGAAAAGTAAATTCGGCCCCGCCCATTCCGGGCATTTGTTCGTCAACAAAAATTACGTCAACCTGCTGGTGCTTTAGCGTGGTTATGGCTTCTTCCGCGCTTGCGGCTTCGATGATTGTTCTTATGCCGTAATTTTGCAGCGCATTTTTAATTAAGGTGCGCATAGGCTTTTCGTCGTCTATCACCAGATAGGTTTTGGCCGTAATTTCAGCCGGAATCTTGGTCGGGTCATTGTCCACCGCCTTTTGTTTGGCTTTTCTGGCTTCGCGCCTTAAATCGCCAACCGGGCTTTGGTCTGGTTCTTCTTCTGTAATGCTCATGTATGCCATGTTAACCATTTAATCGGCCACCTGTCCAAGTTGCAGATATTGGGAAAATTACACCTTAAGCGGCTGAATTAAACCTGAACCACTTGCCCGCAAATTTTCACCCGAAATGGACCTAACCCATTGAAACAACAAAGGGGATGAAAATGCCCGCTTAGCCCCCCTGCCTGTTGCAAGGCGGATATGCACAAGGCAGCTTTGTCTGTGGGGCCGAAAGCGGCAGAAACATTAGAGAAAACGTGTATTCAAAAAGCCTAATAAACACCCAAGAGTCACCTTGCATGGCCTAGGGGGCTATGTTAGAAAACAGCCGTTTCGTGCACTAGGCATCTTTAAAACCACGGCTCTAAATTAATAGGCATCGGCTTTTTTGTTGTCTTACGGTTTGTACGATTATTTGTTTATATAAAGACTTTTAAGTGTTCATCAGGGCAGGGATCCCCAAGTGCCATCCGATACAACAGGTGCAACCGGCCTTAGCGGTCGATACGCGGCAGCGCTTTTTGAGCTGGCCGACGCAGACAAAAAACTGGACAAGGTTGCAGACGACCTGCGCGCCCTTGCCGTCATGATTAGCGAAAGCGATGATTTAGCGCGCCTTGTTTCCTCACCGGTTTTGTCGCGCGATGAACAAACCAAGGGCATTTTGGCCTTGTGCAAAAAAGCATCAATGGATGAACTAACCCAGCGTTTTGTCGGCACAACCGCACAAAACAGGCGTTTATTCGCCCTTCCCAGTATAATTAAGGCCTATCTTGATGAACTGTCCCGTCACCGGGGCGAGGCATCGGCCGAAATAGTTTCCGCCCAAAAGTTGGACGAAACCCAACTTAAGGCAGTTACCGATGAGCTTAAAAAAGCAATCGGAACAAAAGTTTCCGTTGAGCAAAAAGTTGACGAAAGTCTGCTCGGCGGAATGATCGTAAAAGTCGGATCGCGAATGATCGATTCATCACTTAAAACCAAGTTGCAGCAATTGCGCCTCTCCATGAAAGGGGTTGGATAATGGATATCCGAGCCGCGGAAATTTCCGCAATACTAAAAGAACAAATCGCTAATTTTGGAACCGAGGCAGAGGTTGCCGAGGTCGGTCAGGTACTTTCAGTCGGTGACGGTATCGCCCGTGTTTATGGGCTTGATAACGTGCAGGCCGGCGAAATGGTCGAATTTCCCGGTGGCGTTAAGGGTATGGCCCTTAACCTAGAGGCCGACAACGTTGGTGTGGTTATTTTCGGCGAAGATCGCTACATCAAAGAAGGCGACACCGTAAAACGTACCGGAGCGATTGTTGAAGTGCCAACTGGTGCCGGCCTTTTGGGCCGTGTGGTTGATGGACTTGGTAACCCGATTGACGGTAAAGGTCCGCTCGAAAATGTTAAGCAATCGCGCGTTGAAGTGAAAGCGCCTGGCATTATCCCGCGTAAATCGGTGCACGAACCAATGCAAACCGGGCTTAAAGCTATTGATAGCCTTATTCCAATTGGTCGTGGCCAGCGTGAACTTATTATTGGTGACCGCCAAACCGGTAAAACCGCTGTTATTATTGATACCATTATCAACCAGAAAGTCACCAACGACGCCGCCAAAGACGACAGCGAAAAACTGTTCTGTATTTATGTTGCTATTGGGCAAAAACGTTCAACCGTTGCCCAGTTGGTCAAAACCCTAAACGATTATGGTGCGATGGAATATTCGGTTGTTGTTGCCGCAACCGCATCAGACCCTGCACCGATGCAGTTTTTGGCACCTTATACCGGTGCGGCCATCGGTGAATTTTTCCGTGATAACGGCCAGCACGCAGTTATTTTTTATGATGATCTTTCCAAGCAGGCGGTGGCTTATCGCCAGATGTCTTTGTTGCTTCGTCGCCCACCGGGCCGTGAAGCGTATCCGGGTGACGTTTTTTATCTTCACTCGCGCTTGCTTGAACGTGCCTGTAAATTGGGCGATGGTGCCGGTAATGGTTCATTGACCGCACTGCCGGTTATCGAAACCCAGGCCGGTGACGTTTCGGCGTATATTCCGACCAACGTTATTTCAATTACCGACGGTCAGATTTTCTTGGAATCCGAATTGTTTTACAAAGGCATTCGCCCTGCGGTGAACGTTGGTCTTTCGGTTAGCCGTGTTGGTTCGGCCGCGCAAATCAAAGCCATGAAACAGGTTGCCGGTTCCATTAAGTTGGAACTTGCCCAGTATCGTGAAATGGCCGCGTTTGCCCAGTTTGCTTCCGACCTTGACCCATCCACCCAGAAGCTTCTGGCCCGTGGCGCAAGGTTGACCGAATTGTTGAAACAGCCCCAATACAAACCGCTTCCGGTTGAAGACCAGGTCGCGATTATTTTCGCTGGGGTTAACGGATACCTTGATGGCATTAAAACCGATGACGTAGGCAGGTTTGAACATGCCTACATCGGCGAAATACGCACCAAGGGCGCAGATATTCTTGAAGCCATCCGCGCCGAGAAAGCTATTTCCGATGACACCAAAGAAAAACTGAAAAAACTGCTCGACGGTTTTGTTAAAAACTTTGCGTAACGCATACGAACTAAGAAAGCAAAAGCCAGATGGCCAACCTTAAGGACCTGAAAAACCGGATCGAAAGCGTTAAATCAACGCGCAAGATCACGTCCGCCATGAAAATGGTGGCCGCGGCAAAACTGCGCCGGGCACAGGACGCGGCGGAAAATGCCCGTGGTTATTCAGAGCGGATGGCACGGATGCTTGGCTCGCTGGCAGAATCT
>JAOULV010000372.1 GCA_029881835.1 Rhodospirillaceae bacterium | reverse complement strand
ACGGGCTCGACCCTCAGGTCGCAAGGTTCTATATTTAAGGGTGATATTGCCCAAAATCTCAAAAAAAACGTGTGGCCGCTGTTAGAATCCGGGCGTATTCGCCCGGTCATAAGTAGCGTTTTCCCCCTCGAAAATGCCGACAAAGCCCATGATTTGATGGAATCTGGGGGCCATATTGGAAAAATAGTGCTTCAAACCTGAAAAAAGCTTCTAAAAAGCACCATCTTCGGTTTACCCGCACCAAAAATTGGAATAAAACCATTGCCAACGGAAGCGGATTTTCCGATAAAAAAACCGCTAACCCCAATGATTTCTCAATAATTTAAGGAATGATTTTTATGGCGCAGCCATTGATGCCAAAAGCAACAGCCGTGTGGCTGGTGGAAAATACAACACTGACGTTCGAACAGATTGCAGAATTTTGTGCGCTTCATCCGCTTGAGATTCAAGCAATCGCCGATGGCGATGTGGCCGTGGGAATGCACGGTGCAGATCCGGTCAAGGGCGGCTTCATCTCGCAAGAAGAACTGGACAGATGCCAAGCTAATGGCCGGGCAAAGATAAAAATGCTTAAAGCAACCCTTCCCCAGCCAAAAGCACGCGGCAAGGGTGCGCGCTATACGCCAGTTTCCAAACGCCAAGATCGCCCCGATGCAATTGCATGGCTGCTAAAGCACCATCCCGAAATGATAGATGCCCAAATTGCGCGCCTTATCGGCACCACCAAAAGCACCATCAAATCAATCAGGGATCGTGAGCACTGGAACATTTCAAACATTAAACCACAAAGTCCCGTGGGCCTTGGCCTTTGCACCGAATCTGAATTGGTGAAAATGGTTACCACGGCAAGAAAAAAAGCCGAGCGCGCACGCTTGGCCGAAGAAAAAGAAGCCAAAAGATTGGGCAAGGCCGCACCCGCACCAGCGCCCGTGGCCGAACCGGAAGAAGAAGTGCACGTAACGGTGCAACCGGATTATGCGCCGGCACCAACTGCAGAATCTGTTTTTGGTCAATCCGCGCCTGTTGAAAAAACCGACGAGCCGGAACCGGACGTTGATTCGGTTTTTGGAACCGCTAACAAGGAAGAATAATTCCCGTTAGTTGAGGTTGTTAAAAAAAATAAATCCGCCATAACCAATTTGGTTGCGGCGGATTTAATTTTTAATTTAATCTTTTCTGGCCCCGGCGTAACCAACACCTTCAAGCGCGGTTTTTATTTCCGACAAAATTGCCGGATCATCAATGGTTGCGGGCATTTTATATTCTTCGCTATCGGCAATTTTTTGCATGGTACCGCGAAGAATTTTCCCTGACCTGGTTTTGGGCAACCGCGCAACAACGGTTGCGGTTTTAAATGCCGCCACCGGGCCGATTTTTTCCCGAACCATACTGATGACTTCTTTTACAATTTCATCATTTGCCCGGCTTACGCCTGATTTAAGAACAATAAACCCAAGCGGCAATTGCCCTTTTAATTGATCAAACACACCAACAACCGCACATTCGGCCACATCGGGGTGGGCGGATAAGACCTCTTCCATTTGTCCGGTGGAAAGACGGTGTCCGGCAACGTTGATAATATCGTCGGTTCGGCTCATTACATAGATGTAGTCATCATCATCCATGTATCCGGCGTCACCGGTTTTGTAATAACCCGGATAATCATCAAGATAGGCTTCCTTATAACGCTTATCCGCGTTCCACAGGGTTGGTAGCGTTCCCGGTGGTAATGGCAACTTGCAACAAATGGCCCCTACTTCACCTGGCTTCATCGGTTTTTTATCTTCGCCCAGAATTTGCACGTTCCATCCGGGCGCGGCCTTGGTCGGCGATCCCGCCTTGATGGGAAATTGATGCAGACC
>JAOULV010000062.1 GCA_029881835.1 Rhodospirillaceae bacterium | reverse complement strand
CAACGTCATATCGCGCTTGTCGCCGCCCAGCTTTAGCTTGCTTGGGTCCGATGCTACCGATTCAACCATGTCAGGTGAAAGGTATTTTGAAAACGCATCGCGGGTTTGTTTCTTTTGCGCTTCTTCACGTGAAAAGTTCAGGTAAGTAAGCGTGGTATAAAGAAAAAACATTGCGCCAACCGCAAAGGTCACATCAAACAGGACTTTATTTTCGGAAAACAAATACCACGAACCACCTGATGCGCCGCCGGCCAATAACAAAAACACCGCCAAGGTCCACTTTGCGCCAACGCTTGGCACCAACCAAATGATCAACATTCCGCCCAAGGCAATTAGCAATATTTCAGCACCGTTTATCCATGCCGGGCGCGAAAGAAACGCACCGCTAAAGGCTGCTTCTATTACCTGAGCGTGAACTTCGACCCCGGGAATTACCGCATCAATTGGGGTTGCGCGAATATCGAGCATACCCACCGCAGAGGTTCCAATAATTGCCATCTTGCCGCGCAATTTTTTTGGATCAACTTTGTTATTTAAAACATCAACCGCCGGAATGTATTTGGACGTATCGCTTTTGGAAAAATACGGCCACATTCTTCCCTTGCCATCAGTCGGAAGCTTTAATATTCCATCGGGGAAAAGGCCGTCCACCTTGGCCAATGCTTCGGTTTCCCCATATTGGGTAAGAAGTTGGCGGTAAAGTTCACGAAAGGCATCGGTAAGTTTTTTTGGCGCTATACCCACGCCTTCAATACCGGTTAAACCCACATCGGCAACAATTGTGCGGCGCTGAAACATTACACGCATCATTTCAACCGAAAGCGCTGGGTATATTTCACCGCCATATTGAAAAAGGGTTGGTACGCGGCGAACTATGCCGTCGGTTTCCTGTACCAATGAGAAAATACCATGCCCTTTGGCTGCTTTTTCGATTACTTCAATGTTACGCACCATGGAACGAAATGATGGTAAAAATGCGTGTGGTTTTGGTGCGCCGGGAACCACCCCTTTCCACGCGACCGATTTGCTGATCGGTGGTTCGCTTGATTCCGGGCGCACGTCCCAATAACCGGCCTGCCCCAAAACAACATTTCCTTGCTCTATTACATTGGCAAGAAGGCCATCGTTGCTGGGTAATTTCAAAATGGCACCACGGGTGGTGTCATCAATGTTGAATAATGATTCAACTATCCCTTCGGGATTCATCCTGTCGGGTTCAGGAAAGACAATATCGAATGCAACCACGGCAACGCCATTGTTCAAAAGGTTGGCAACCATTTTTGCAATTGTCAGGCGCGACCACGGCCACTGGCCGACTTCCGACAAGCTGCGCTCATCAAGATCAATGATCGTCACTGGCTGTAATGGGGTCGGCGGAATCTCGCGCGGCTTCATGCGCTGATACATATCGAACGCTTTGACGCGCAAAAACTCAACCGGATACGGATCGGCAACAAACAGCGAAATAAATGCCCCTAACATGGCAACGCCGATTATCCGATCAAAGCTGAATATGCGTTTGAGGATTTTCCTCATTTTTTTTACTTAATCTGGGCACTTCTTGCTGCCCAGCCCCCCTTATTTTACAAAAATACCCGTTCGGACCACATTTGTCCCGGATTTTGCCCCATATTTTGCCCAATATTTTCAGGGCCTGCCCCTAATATAAATCATAGAATGACGGGGTGTGAATACGGAGGCAAGGGCTCAATTGGCAATTTTGGGTTTTTCGTCTGGGGTTAAATTTTCCCAAATACAGACCGTTCTTGGCCAAAGCCGTTGCCAAGACTCAAGTTTTTGGCACAACCCATTGGAATCCAATGGTGAAATTGGGTGTGTTCCCCTTTTTTTCTTCATTTAATGTTAACGCCGAGATAAGATGATTTTGGGTTAAGTACCGCAGAGGGGCTTATTTGGAATAAATCTGGCTTTAGATCAGAATTGCCTTGAATGTGTGAATGCTTTTAAGAGGGAAACAAAAGAATTGGAAGACCCGTCGCCAAGAAGCTGGTTAAAGCCGTTTCTTAAGCCAATTACACCAGTATTTCGCGAAATTGTGGCAATGTCATTTTTCGTGAACCTGCTGGCATTGGCGGTTCCGGTATTCACATTGCAGGTTTATGACCGCGTTGTTTACAACGCCGGCATCAGCACGTTGCAGGGATTGCTGGTGGGCATGATGCTTGTGCTGGTCTTTGATTATGTATTGCGTCAATCACGCGCACGGATTTTACAAACCGTGGCATTGCAGGTTGACGTAATGTTGGGGCGCAGACTGTTTCGCAAACTTATGCGCCTACCCTTGCAAACGCTTGAAAGCCAACCTTCTGATTATTGGTCATCTTTATTTCGCGACGTTGATACGGTGCGCAACACCCTATCGGGCGCATCGGCCCTGCTGGTTGCGGATCTTCCGTTCGCTATCTTGTTTCTTGTGCTTATTTTTGTTATTGCCCAACCAGTTGCGTGGGTTTTACTGATTATTTTGCCTGTGTTCATGTTTGTCGCCTGGCGTTCAGCCGGCGCAATGGCCGAAGCAAGCGGGCGTGAGCGCAAATCAACCCAAAGTCGTGATTCACTTATTGGCGAAATGATTGCCGGGCGCACCACCATAAAAGCGCTGGCACTACACCGCACAATGGAGCCTGTATGGGAAGAAAAGCACGCAAGCAACATCGAAACGTCGGTTATGCGCGGCGCTAAAACCGACAGCTTTTCCAATCTTGGTGCCACCCTTTCATTGATTACATCCATATTGCTTACCACTGTCGGTGCGCTGGCTATTATTGATCAACGCCTAACAATCGGTGCGCTTATTGCCACCAATATGCTGTCGGGGCGCATTCTTGGCCCCCTTAACCAACTGGTTGGAACGTGGCGTACATATTCTGGGTTCATTCAATCGGTTGAACGGCTTGGCAACATATTTGAATCAGAGGGCGAGCGCGAAGTTAGCGAAGTAAAATTAGAAAAACCCAAAGGCAACATTTCATGCGATGGGGTTATTTTCAGTTATTCGGCAAATTCAGCCCCGGTTATATCTGGCATAACAGTTGATATTCCAAAAGGTGGCGTGCATGCGTTGGTCGGGCGTAACGGTAGCGGTAAAACGACACTGCTGAAAATAATTCAAGGCCTTTATCGCCCGCAAAAAGGCAGGGTCATGTTAGACGGCGCTGACATTGCGCAATTTTCCCGCGCCGAACTTTCCGATTGGTTGGGATACGTTCCCCAAGAAAGCGTACTATTTGCCGGAACCGTTCGCGACAACATTGCATCACGCAGGCCCAATGCATCTGACGATGAAATAATCAAGGCCGCAACCGAAGCCGGCGTTCACCACTTTATAATTGACCTGCCCGATGGTTACGCCACCGAAATCGGTGAAGCCGGATCACGCCTTTCCGGTGGCCAGCGCCAGCGCATTGCAATTGCCCGTGCGCTGGTTGGCGATCCACCTGTGGTATTGCTGGATGAACCGTCATCCAGCCTTGACCGCCACGCCGAATTTGAGCTGAAAAAAACCTTAAAAGAAATTTCAGAAACCAGAACCGTTATCATGGTTACACACAGCCCTACCCTGCTTTCGGTTTGCGATTTTCTTTATGCCCTTGATAAGGGTAAGCTTGCTCTGGCGGGGCCTGCCAAAGACATACTTCCGCGCCTGTTTGGTGGCAAGGTGCCAGATGCCGGGCCCGAGCCAAAACAAGACGCCCCGCCGCCAAAAGAAGCGGCAACCAAGGGTCTTGCCACCGCCAAGGAAATAGCCAGCAAGGCCGTGGCCGGAGCAAGGCCAGCGCAAGGAAACCCTATTGGCAAGATAGAGCCAAAACGTATTGCCGTTCCCGCAAACAATGAGGTCGAAGCTAAGAAAAGTCCGCTCGCAAAAGAAATTTCTGAAAAAGTATCCAAGCTCACAAAAAGGGGGGCGTCATCCGCCGCCATGCCGACAAAACGCGGTGCACCGGAAATAACGCCGCCCATACCGCCCGCATCAAAACCGATGCCTAAAATTGTCGTAGGGGCAAAAAAGCGCCCCAACACCGCACAAATATTGAAAGCGTGGAATGAAGGAAAACCGCTTCCGATTACACGCAAAAACGCTGCCGGATCTCGCGCCAGAAGTGGTACCATAAGCCGTTCAACGCCCAAGCTTCGCGGTGGGCCAAACAGCACCCGCCCATCGCCAGCAGGAGAATAATTTATGGTAGCGCACGCAAGCCGTCTTGATACGCTTTTGAAAAGCCACCCCGCCCCAACCTGGCGCGGAGTTGCGTGGCCGGTAATGGTATTGCTCGCTCTCGCTTTTATGTGGGCTAACTTTGCAAAGCTTGATGAGGTCGCATCGTCGCCCGGCGAAGTTGTGCCGATGGGCAAGGTCAAGGTTATCCAGCATCTAGAGGGCGGGATAATTCAAGACATATTTGTTACTGAAGGCGACATTGTGCGCGAAGGGCAACCATTGTTGCAACTTGATCTTGGTTCTGGTGGCGCAAATATAGAAGAACTGCAAGTCAGGCTTGACGGTGAAATTCTTGCCCGCGCCCGCCTTGAGGCAGAGGCCAACGAAACGGATCCTGTTTTTCCCGCTGACATAGCAGCGCGCATTCCAGAACAGGCAAACGCCCAGCGCCAAGCGTTCGATGCCAGAAAGCGTCAGATGGATTCAGGCCTTTCGGTACTAAAGCGCCAAGTAACCCAACGCGAACTTGAAGTTCAAGAATTGCAAGCAAAATTAACCGCGGCAAAAAATAATCTTAAAAGCGCTGAGGAACGTTTTAAAATATCAACCGATCTGCTGAAAGACGGGCTAACATCAAGGGTAGACCACCTGCAACTTGGTGCCGAGGTTGAAACCCTGCAAGGCGAATTAAAAAGTATTCAAGCAGGCATCCCGCGTGCACGCGCAGCGGTATCCGAAGCCAACAGCAGGTTAGAAGAGGAATCCAACCGCTTTCGTAGCGAGGCGCAAAACGAATTATCAACCACCGAACAAACCATATCGCGCATTCGTGAATTACTAAACCGGGCCAACGAACAGGGCGTTCGTTCCGAAGTAAAAAGCCCGATCGACGGTGTGGTAACAAACATGAATTTTACCGCCGTTGGAAACGTGGTTAAGCCAGGTGACCCAATTATGGCGATTGTTCCGACCGGTGAAAAACTGGTTATTGAAAGCCGCCTGCGCCCCACCGATCGCGGCTATGTCGCCGAGGGACAAAAAGCATTGGTAAAAATTTCCACCTATGATTTTGCCCGTTATGGTGGCTTGGATGGCTTGGTCGTTTTGGTGGCGCCCGATTCAAGCACCGATGAAAACGGCCTGCCCTATTTTCGCGTAGTGGTCGAAACCGATAAATCCTGGCTGGGTGCAAACGAGGGCGAGTTGCCCATAATGCCGGGCATGGAGGCCACCGTTGATATCCACACCGGACAAAAGACCGTCATGGATTATCTGGTAAAACCGGTACTGAAGCTTCGTCACGAAGCCTTCAGGGAAAGATAGATCACGCCCCAATTCCCCCTATTTCTTAGCAATTTTCACGTATTTTCCCTTTGCGCTCGGTTGCGATATTATGTTTTAGGCCATGTACGATTCGTATTTAATCGTGTAAATACTAAATAACTGCGCTAACTGCTATTAACGGGAAACTGAAAAAAAGCTTTAAATAATAAAGCGCCTACTGAGGGGAAAATTATGGGGGATATGTCAATTGCAACGCTGCTTGGTGTTATAGGCGCGTTTGGTCTTTTTTTTGGCGCCATAGTACTTAGTACCGATAATTACGTTGTATTTTTCCACGTTCCTTCCTTGGTAATGGTTGTCGGCGGCACGCTTGCGGCGACATTCATTTCATACGAACCGCGCTACGTTATGCTTTCGCTTAAATTAATCGGGCGGGTTTTGTTTACCCCGAAAATTGGTCGCAATATCTTAAAAGCTGAAGTTGGCCGCATTATTCGCTGGGCATACATTGTACAAAAAGCAGGGCCACCCGCGCTGGAAAAAGAAGCAGAAAACGCGGTTAAGGGTGATCGCTTTCTGCGTTTCGGGGTTGAAATGGTGGTTAGCGGCTATAGTGGTGCCGATGTTCGAGAAATTCTTACCAACCAGATTGAGAGCACCTTTGGGCGCAATACCGTTCAAGTATCAATCCTAAAAGCCATGTCAGGAACATCGCCGGCATTCGGCATGATTGGTACGCTGGTGGGGTTGGTTATTATGCTAGATAAAATGGGTGAAGACCCAACCGCACTTGGGCCCGGGCTGGCGGTGGCTTTGTTGACCACCCTTTACGGCGTTATCTTTGCCCGCCTTATATACCTGCCGGCCGCAAACAAGATTATGCAGCGTGAACAAATAGTTCGTTTTCGCAATTATCTTATCGCCGAAGGTCTGGTTTTGTTGGCTGACCGCAAAAGCCCAAGGTTCATCCAAGATAAAATGAACAGTTTCCTTGATCCGTCAATCCATTTCAACATTGACACGGCACGAAGAAAATAACGCTTACACTAGATTACAAAGGTGCTGAAATTGCCGCCACCGCCACCGCCAATTGAAGAACAGGAAGACGAGGAATGGCTACTGACGTATGCCGATGCCATAACTTTGCTTATGGCGTTCTTTGTTATGTTGGTATCATTTTCCAAGATTGATCTGCCAACCTTTGAAGAGGTGATGGCGGGAATTAAGGATGAAATCGGCAAAACTGAAACCGTTTCCACCACCACCCAAATGAAAGAAGAATTGGAAGCGGCGGTTTTTGAAAAACAGGCCGAAAAAGTGGTCAGCGTTCAAAAAACAGACCGCGGCATCACAATTGAAATGGCCGCAGGTGCATTCTTTTTTCCCGGAACAGCAACATTGCGCCCCGAGGCATTGCCCATACTTGAAAGTATGAGCGTTACGTTTGCCCGGGAAAAATTCAAATATTTCAACATTTCGATTGAAGGCCATACCGATGATGACCCCATAAACACCCCGCAATTCCCATCCAACTGGGAATTGTCGGCCGGACGTTCGGCTGCGGTTGCCAGATATTTTATTGAAATTGGGCTGCATCCATACCGCCAAAGCGTTATCGGATTTGCCGATACCAGACCTAAATTTTCCAACCGCGATATGACGGGAAAAGCCATACCCGAAAATCAATCCCGCAACCGCCGGGTAGAGCTTTTGCTAAATGCGATGTCGCGCAAAGAAAAAGGGGAATTTTCCGATCTTTTGCTCGAACGGCGCATAAAAGATGAAGAACAAAAAAGAAAAGACGAGGAAGAAGCAAAAAGACAGGCTATTCAGGACAAAATAAACGAAGGATCAGGCGGTGATGAAACACCGCAAAACGGGCAGTAGCTTTTAGTTTTAGTAAACTACTTCCATTCCTTCGCGGGCAACAAAGGTTCCATCCCAAACCTTTTTGGCTTCTACGCCAATTTTATCCATAAAATCATCATCGTGGTCTGGGTCGTGGTGAAAAATAGCCATCTGCTT
>JAOULV010000061.1 GCA_029881835.1 Rhodospirillaceae bacterium | reverse complement strand
TCCGCTTTCCACCGCCTGGATGCGCACCCTATCGCGATTGCCTTTAAAAATGTGGCGCTCCGAACGGGTGGTGGTGTTTTTGCGCGCAACCGCAATATGCACCAAGCCGACGGGCTTTTCTTCGCTGCCGCCGTCTGGGCCCGCAATTCCGGTAATGCTTAAAGCAAGCTCGCCACCTGATTTTTTAATCGCGCCTTCGGCCATGGCGATTGCGGTTTCATCCGATACTGCACCAAATTTTTCTAGTGTATTTTCCGAAACCCCCAGCATTTCAATTTTTGCCTGGTTGGAATAGGTAACAAACCCGCGGTCAAATATATCCGATGATCCGCTAACAGATGTAATGCACCCCGCCACCAGCCCACCGGTACACGATTCAGCCAATGCCAGTTTGATTTTCTTTTCCCGGCAAACCGCAATCAGGTCTTCGGCCATTATAATTAATATTTCAGGATACATTTCAGCCATTGGCAAACAAACCTAACGTCATGCTCATTACCGCTAGCCCGGCAATCCCGGCCAATACATCATCAACCATAACGCCCATGGCGCCGGTTATTTTTTTATCGGCCAGCGAAATTGGCCACGGTTTAAGCACATCAAAAATCCTAAATAAGAAAAATCCGAATGCATAAAGTAATGGATCTGGCCCATTTGGCCCAATGGCTGCCAGCAAAACAATCCACTGGCCGCAAACTTCATCAATCACTATTGCGCCGGGGTCGTGGGACCCGGTTTTTTTCATAAATGCGGCCGAACCCCAAAGGCCCAGCGCGAAAACAAAAATGATAGCAATAATCAGGGCCAAATTTCCACCCAATGCCTGTAACACCCAGGCAAAGGGAAGGGCCGCCAGCGAGCCCCACGTGCCGGGTGCCTTGGGCAGGTAGCCCGCGCCAAACCATGTGGCCGCAATCACCCCAAGGCTATTAAGCCGTGGCCTGGGCCTAAGCGTTTTTTGCGAATCACTATCCATTGACGGGAATAATAGCCATTGCGATGCCCAAGCCGAAGGGCAAAGAGGCTGCCCGGCACTGCCCGCATACACCGCAATGCGCCCAGGTAATTTAGGCTTAATGCCAACCCATTGTTTTTATGTGATAAAAGTTTAACCGGTCTGGACTGTTTCGTCCATTGCCCCGATTTTGCAAAAAGTGCATAATTTAGTATGCAAATAACCCTTAATTGACTTGCCAGTAGATGACTTAGTAGATACTTTTTTCTACAAATCAACACCATAGCCCAACATTTAGGGGATAGTGGGAAAGATAAAAAATATACCAAAAAACAACCAATTGTGACCTAGGTCGCAGACGGGGGGATAGTGCTCAATAATAATAATCTCAACACCGCCAATTTGCGGTCAATTTTGCGGATGTCCGGTAAATCAATGCAGGTTTTTTTGGAGAGATTGAGGGCGGAAAAAATCAGCAAGCTTAGGCCCGGCGCCAAGCTCAAGCTTTTGCTTGATCAATTAGACCATCGCCTGCGGGTGATGTTTCCGTTTCGCCAGATAGTTTTTCGCAGTGAAGGCAAGGTTTCGTGCCTCAACCTTTCCCATCGCACACAAGGATCCGTGGCGGCCGTGGTTTTTTCATTTGCCGCGTGGATAATGTTTTCTTCAATTAGTGTTTTTATGCACGAAAGAGAGCTTATCTCTAAGGACGCACAAATTGCCGATGTGCGCGTAGCTTACCGTAGCCTTTTGGCAGAAGTTTCCGATTATCAGAAAAAGTTTTCCGGCATTGTTGGCGATCTTGAAGAAAACCACGCCCTTATGCTTAGCCTTGCCGGGCAAAACACCAAGCTGCGTGAAGATTTAGATACTTTTAAAAATTCACGCCAAGCTAAAGCGCAAATTGAATCTGCGCGTGCCGTCATGAAAAGCCGCATTGACGATGTTGAAAATAAGGTTCAATCGCTGGCGCAACGCAATTTTTCAATCAAGGACGACCTTCACACAATCGAGGCTGACCTTCAATCTGCGCTAACGGAACGCAATTCTGCATTGCTTGAAAGCACCCAGATGCGCCGCGATATAAAGGTTCTTGAAAATAAACTCGTTAGCCTTGAAGAAAAAGAAAATGAAACCATTGACCAATTGACCGACCAGACAGAATCACAAATAGCCAACATGGAACGGATAATAGAAATTTCCGGGCTGCATGTTGACGATTTAATGGAAAGCGATGATGGTTTCGCTATCGGTCAAGGTGGGCCATTTATTGCGGCAAAGCCCGACGGCAGACCGGGCGGCAGGCTTGCAAGCAAGTTGAACAATCTTGAAAACAAACTGTCATATTCTGAATCGTTACAATCGGTTTTGCGTAAAATGCCAATGGCAACACCGCTGCAGGCTTATTATATAACCAGCACATTCGGAAAGCGCCGCGATCCGGTTAATAAAAAATGGTCCATGCATTATGGCCTTGATATGGGGTCAACCCCGGGTTCAATCATAATGGCCACATCCCCGGGCAAGGTAGTCCACGCCGGATGGAAGGGAAACTTCGGAAAACTGGTAGAAATTGACCACGGAGCGGGGATTGTGACCCGCTATGGGCATTTGAGTAAGATTATGGTAAAAAAGGGTCAGGAAGTTTCTTTCGGTGAAAAGATAGGGGTCATCGGCAGTACTGGTAGATCAACCGGCAGGCACCTACATTACGAGATACTTTTTAAGGACAAAGGCCTCGATCCAATGAAATTTGTAAAGGCAGGGCGCTATGTTTTCCAAGAGTAACAAGTCAAGCACAAGCACTGACAGCAATGTCAATCAACCGGCGGTCAAGACAAAGGTTCCATCAATTATGGCATCTGATCTTGTGGTTACCGGCGATATCGTCAGTGACGGTGAGGTTCAGATTGATGGTGAAGTTGTGGGCGATATCAGAAGCAGCGTTTTGCTTGTTGGTGCCAGCGCCAAAATCAAGGGCGAAATTTTTGCCGATACCATCCGTATTCATGGCAACATTAACGGGCAGATAAAAGCCAAAACGGTGCACCTAGCCAAGACCGCGCATGTGGTTGGCGATATCTTGCATGAAAATCTTTCCGTGGATGAAGGCGCCTATATTGAAGGTCACATCACACGCATGACAGATACCGCATCGTCTATTTCCGACGAAAGGGTTAATTTGGTGGTCAACAAAACGCAAAGCCAGCAACGTCCGGGCCAAACACCAGCCCAACCGTCTGGTGCAGATAAAAAAATCGCAACTGGCGTTTAATTAAAAATTTTTATATTGCGCAGCACAATTAAAAGCCCGGCTAAATTTATGAGCCGGGCTTTTTATTTTAATTATGGAACAAAGTTTTCGTTGCCGCGGTTTAGGGCGACCCGTTTGCCCCCTATCTTTTGGCGGTAAACGTGAAGGTTTCCAATGACGCGATGAACATAATCGCGGGTTTCATTGAACGGTATCATTTCTATCCAATCAACCACATCCGTCTTGCCGTCCCTGGGGTCGCCATGGTCGCGCATCCATTTTCTTGCCCGGTTTGGTCCGGCATTGTATGCGGCAAGGGCCAAAATGTATGACCCTTCAAATTCTTTTATTAACGAAGCAAGGTAAGTCTGCCCAATGATCATGTTGTAATTGGGATCTTGCAATAACTTATCGCGTGAAAAGCTTAATCTCGCTGACTTGGCAACTTTTTTTGCCGTGGCCGGCATTACTTGCATCATTCCGCGCGCGCCCGCACCGCTTCTGGCGCCGGGGTAAAACGCGCTTTCTTGCCTTATAACCGCAAGCACCAACGGGGTTTCTATTGTGGCGCCATTTTTTAGTTTTGGTGGTTCAATGCTTGGGTAGGCGTTGGTGTGCATCGGCACACCTGTTCGGTGAGCGTTTTTTCTAATTCTTAAAGAAAGATCGGTTCGCCCGTTTGCTGCGGCAAGCTCTGCCACGGCTTCGTGCCAACTGTTTGAATCTTCCATCTTATCAAGCGCAAGAATAAACGGGCGCAATCTTTTTTGCTCGTTCAATTCGCCCAGCATTCTTATGGCCCTTGCCAGAGGGTGAGTATTTATTTTTATTGCGTCACTTGAACTTATTTGTATTTCTGGTTCAAGCGATGCATCAATCTGGTTTGATTGGTTTTTTTGTATTTTTAGCTGTCCCATCTGGCCATAAAAAGTAGTTGGGTATTTTGCGGCTAGCGCATATTGGGTTTTTGCACCGTCAATATTACCCAATACTTCTTCCGCACGGCCCGCCCAATATGTTCCTCGTGCCAATGAAACCGGGTAGCTAACGGCTTCTATCATATTTGCAAAATGTTTTTTTGCATCAACTGGTCGGTTTAAAAACCTAAGTGCAATCCACCCCGACATCCATTCGGCATCCGAATATTCGAATGCAGCTTCACTCGTTAGTGAATGCTTTGATGAAATGCGATATGCGATTTCGGGTTTTTTTTCGCGAAGCGCCAATCGCGCAAGATATGCACGCTCAACCCACCACTTTTCAGGATGCGAAACTTTAGCCGGGGCATTGTCCAAAATTTCAATAGCACCCTCGATTTTTCCTTTTGTGCGCCGCCAGCGAAGGCGTTCATACATTAATCTATCGTCATTTTTTAAGTGCGCCGGAACCTCAGATATTGCCTTGTCAACGTTACCTTCTTTGCGCATTAGCCATATGCGGGCAATTGCCAGTTTTCTCTGGTCTTCGTCCACTTTCCAAATCTGGCGTTTTGCCGGGTAATAACGTTTTTCCCAGATAAGGCGATCAAGACGGTCAAGGTGGTCTTTTTTGCTGAGTATTTTTTTATGGCGTTTATAAAAATTCTTTTCCTGCGATTTTGTGAAATTTCCCTCAACCCATATTGCGCGCAACGAAAGGATACCAGCTTCTTTGTGGCCCGATTTTAACAATGCTTCGCCATAACGCGCATGACCCATCGCCGATACAGGCCCGCCAATACCTGCAATTGAAGCGATAACATTTTCGGGCGACATAGATGAAGGAAGGGTTTCTTCCGCTATTCTTATTATTTCATTTCGTTTTGGCCAGTCACCGTGCTTGCTTATGAATTCAACGGCTTCATCAAATTTTCCGGGTGTTCCGCGGCTGGTCAGGTACTGCCACGTCAGCAGATCAACCAACAACGGGTCTTTTATTTTGCCCATGTGGATTTTGGCATCACGCCAATTGCGCTTATCTAAAAACTTAAAGACATCCTTTGCGCGCGAAGCATCGCTTTTGCTTATTTCGCTGGCTTGTGCCGATGTGCCGGTCAGCGTTGCCGGCATAACCATTAGCCCAAGCAAAACTGCCAATAGCACCGATTTAGTGGTCATTACTGATGACAGGATTGATGGCAGGCGACGCCCCCAAAGCTTAATTGCAAAACCGTTTAGCATTTTTCCCCTTGGGTACCTGTTTTTTGCCTCAAGATTGACGAATCTACGCTTTAGTGGGTCTATTCTCAAGAAGGCAAGTTAACCTATGATTACCACGGCAAAACAGGGCGAAACCGCACACTTTACGACTGGCCCCGATGGGGGTAATGTCCGCCCATAAGGGTTTAAGTGGGTTTAACGGCAAAATTTTAAAAGCCTATACCCCCTATATCCCCCATATTTCTAAGTTATCAGGAGTTTAAATAGATATGAAATTTAAGGGTTCATTCACCGCGCTCATTACACCATTAAAAAATGGTGAGGTGGACGAAAAAGCGTTCCAAGATTTTGTCGACTGGCAAATCAAGGAAGGAACGAACGGTCTTGTCCCATGTGGTACAACCGGTGAATCGCCGACCCTTACCCATGAAGAGCACAAACGCGTAACCGAGATATGTATCGAAGTCGCAAAGGGCCGCGCCGTGGTAATGGCCGGTGCCGGCTCAAACTCGACCGCCGAAGCGATTGAACTGGCGATACACGCCGAAAAAGCCGGGGCCGATGCTTTGTTGGTGGTGACGCCATATTATAACAAACCCACCCAAGAGGGGCTGTTTCGCCATTACGAAGCCATCAACAACGCGGTTTCGACGCCCATATTCATTTATAATATCCCCGGGCGCTCGGTTGTCGATATGAGCATGGAAACAATGGCCAGATTGGCAAAGCTTGCCAATATTTCGGGCGTAAAAGACGCTACCAGCGATCTTGCTAGACCAATTCAGGTTGCAAAAATTATTGGTCATGATTTTGCCCAGCTTTCAGGCGAAGATGCCACCGCCATACCGTTTTTGGCCGCCGGTGGGCATGGCTGCATTTCGGTAACGTCCAACATTGCACCGCGTCTTTGTGCCGAACAGCATAACGCATGGGCAGATGGCGATATTGATAAAGCGATGGAAATCCAAGAACGCTTAATACCGGTGCATAGCGCAATGTTTTGCGAAAGCAGCCCCGGCCCGGTCAAGCATGCCGCCGAAATACTCGGCCTTTGTTCGTCCGAGCTGCGCTTGCCGCTTTGCGAAATTTCTGACGCTAGCAAAAAAACCGTTGAAGATGCGCTTCGCCAAGCCGGGATAACCAATTAGTCCGTAATTTTCGGACCAAGGGGCAGCCATGGCACAAAAAAAGAAAAAAAAGCCCGATAATGTCGCGGCCCGCAACCGCAAAGCGCGCCACGATTATTTTATTGAGCAGACTTTTGAGGCCGGAATCCAGCTACAGGGCAGCGAGGTGAAATCGTTGCGCCAAGGTCACGCCACCATTGGCGATGCTTACGCCAGTGAAAAAAACGGTGAATTGTACCTGCTTAATTCCTATATCCCAGAATACGAGGGCGCCAGCCATTTTTCCCACGAACCGAAGCGCCCACGCAAACTGCTGATGCATAAACGTGAATTGGCTAAATTGTTTATGGCCATCGGGCGCGAAGGAATGACGGTTGTGCCGTTGAGCATTTATTTTAATGCGCGCGGCATGGCCAAGGTTGAAATCGGGCTGGCCAAAGGTAAGCACAAGTCCGACAAGCGCCAAGCCACCAAAGAACGTGACTGGAAGCGCGATAAAGCCAGAATCCTGCACGCCAGCCAAAGAAATTAAAAAAGAAGCTAAAAGGCACGCATTTTGTCTGATGACATTGAAAGCAAACTAAGTGGAAAAAGCGAAGGAACCTTGCTTGGCGGCATTAGGGAAAAGCTTGTGCGCACAAAAGAACAATGGGCGCTTGAGGGCAGGGGCATTACTGGTGAAAAGGGTGGTGAAAATCCAGCCGATACCAGTCAATCACAAGGCAAAAAACGCTTACCGCCCGGTCAACGCCTGACAAACGATTTTCCGGTGCTTGACCTTGGGGTGCAACCCGATATTCCACTTGATCAATGGCGTTTTACGGTTTCAGGGTTGGTTGAAAACAAAATTGATTGGGATTGGGAACAATTTAACGCCCAACCACAAACAACGCTTGTTAATGATATCCACTGCGTAACCACGTGGTCGCGTTATGATAATGAATGGCAGGGCGTTGCGGCTAGCCATTTGCTTGAAGTGATAAAACCAAAACCCCAAGCCGCATTTTTGGTTTTTTATTCGCA
>JAOULV010000060.1 GCA_029881835.1 Rhodospirillaceae bacterium | reverse complement strand
GTAATGGTGCAAGGCTACCACGGCACCGGAAAGTCAACCCACATTGAACAAGTGGCGGCCCGGCTTAATTGGCCATTGGTAAGGGTTAATCTAGATAGCCATGTTTCAAGAATTGATCTGGTCGGTAAAGACGCAATTGTTTTAAAAGACGGAAAACAGGTAACCGAGTTTCGCGAAGGCCTTTTACCGTGGGCGTTGCAAAACCCGGTGGCCATTGTATTTGATGAATATGACGCCGGCAGGCCCGACGTTATGTTTGTTATCCAGCGCGTGCTTGAGGTCGAAGGCAAGTTGACGCTTCTTGACCAAAGCCGGGTTATCCACCCCCACCCCAGTTTCCGGCTTTTTTCCACCACCAACACCATTGGTCTGGGTGATACCACCGGGCTTTATCACGGCACCCAGCAAATAAACCAAGGGCAAATGGACAGGTGGAACATTGTTACCACCCTTAATTATCTTCCGTTCAAGGACGAGGTCGCGATTGTGCTGGCCAAGGCCACCCATTACGACAACCCCGAAGGCAAAGAAACCGTGGCCGCCATGGTTCGCGTTGCCGAGCTAACCCGTGAAGGTTTTATCCAAGGTGATATTTCAACCGTGATGAGCCCCCGAACGGTTATAACTTGGGCCGAAAACGCTGAAATTTTTGGCAATGTCGGAACCGCGTTCAGGCTTAGCTTCTTGAATAAATGTGACGAGCTGGAGCGTGCGGTCGTGGCTGAATATTTCCAGCGTTGTTTCGGCGAAGAATTGCCAGAATCAATAAATTCCAACGCTGGCAACAAACCCGGTTGATGGACAGTTGCTTAAAAAAGAAACCAATGCAGAGGTCATAAAGCGCGTCACCCAAGCGGCATTAAAAGCCATGGCTGGGCGGCGTGAAGTAATGGTCAGCTTTTCCCGCGGGATGGATACAGCCAGCCTGTCAGGCAATTCTGCCATACTGCCGGAGCCTGCGGAAAAACCAAATGTTGCCGATATCAGCCGTATGCGCGGCAACGCCGATGCGGTAGCGCTTCGCCTGCATTACCACGATGAAAAGCTACATAAACGCATTAGCCCAAGCGGGGACGAGGCCAAACGTCTTTTTAACGTTCTTGAACAGGTACGGGTTGAGGCCTTGGGCGAAATTGATTATCCCGGCGTCAGAAAAAACCTTAGCGCCATCCATGAATTGGCGGCAGAAAATTACCGCGAAATTAGCGAACGCGACCCGGCCCATAGCTTGCAAGCGCTGGGCCTGTTGGCACGTGAACGTTTAAGCCACGAAACCCTGCCCGCCCCGGCCAAGGCACTGGCCGACCTGTGGCGTGGCTGGTTAAATGAGCGTGCACCAGATGCGCTTGATAAACTGGCGCAAAACATAGAGGACCAAAAATCGTTCGCCGAAGCGGCCTATCAGATGTTTCAACAGCTCGACCTTGCCAATCTTCCCCCTGCTAGCCAGAACGAAGAAGAACAAGAAGAAGATGACGCATCCACCGGCAATGATGAAACCGAACAAGAAGGTGATGATGAAACCGAAGGTAGCGAGGAAAGCCCCGGTGAAATAGGCCAGCAATCCGCCAGCGACGTTGTGCTGGGTGACGAAGGTGGTGGTGTGGGCGAAGAACAAGACATGATAACCGGTGGGGAAAACCCCGCAGGGCCATCCGAACAAAACAATAACTGGCCGGAAAACGAACCTCGCACCCCGCCCTATCACACGTTTTGTAATGAATTCGATGAAATAGTAAATGCCAGCGAATTAAGCGAGCCGATGGAGCTATCGCGCTTGCGCGAACAACTGGATAAACAATTGGCCCGCCTTGAAGGTGTAGTCGGCAAGCTTGCCAATCGTTTGCAACGCCGCTTAATGGCCAAACAATCGCGTTCATGGGAATTTGATTTAGAAGAAGGCATGCTTGATGCCGGGCGCCTTTCGCGTGTGGTTACCGACCCGATGCACCCGCTTTCTTTCAAAATGGAATTCGATGCCGATTTTCGCGACACCGTTGTGACCTTGTTGATTGATAATTCCGGTTCAATGCGCGGGCGTCCCATTACCATAGCGGCGACCAGCGCCGATATTTTGGCGCGCACGCTTGAACGCTGTGGGGTGAAGGTTGAAATTTTGGGCTTTACCACCCGCGCGTGGAAAGGCGGGCGCTCGCGTGAAAAATGGGTTGAAGCCGACAAACCGCAAAACCCCGGCAGGCTAAATGACCTAAGGCATATTATTTATAAAGAAGCCGATGCCCCGTGGCGGCGTTCGCGCAAAAACCTTGGCCTGATGTTAAAAGAAGGAATTTTAAAAGAAAATATTGATGGCGAAGCGTTGTTGTGGGCGCACAACCGTTTGTTGGCAAGGCCCGAACAGCGCCGCATCTTGATGGTGGTTTCCGACGGCGCGCCGGTTGATGATGCGACGCTTAGCACCAATGCCGGTAATTATCTGGAAAGGCATTTGCGTGACGTAATTAACTGGATTGAAACGCGCTCCTCGGTTGAATTGCTGGCCATTGGTATTGGCCACGATGTTACGCGTTATTACCAAAGGGCGGTTACGCTTTTGGATGCCGAAGATTTGGGTGGCACCATAATGAGCGAACTTGCCGACCTTTTTGAAGACACATCAACAAGTTACGGCACAAAAAGGCAAAAACCCCGCACCCGCCAGCGTTATAAATCGGCTTGACCAAATACATTGCACCGCGGGCAAATTGAGGTGAAAATAGGGCTTCAATTGATGGAGCATAACTTGCCGGACGATAACCTGCCTACGCCTAAGAAAAATAAAGGGGCCTACCTACCCCGCCAATGGGCGCATAAGCTTGCGCTTGTGGCATTGGTTGTTCAGGTTTTAATGCCCTTGGGCAATGCCTTGGCGGCGGAAAAATTTAAGCAAAGTGGGCCTATTTCCGCCAACACGCTTGCCCTTTGTACCCAGTTTGGCATCCAGATTAAATCAATCACCCCCGATGATGGCGCACCCACTGCCAAAACCATGTGGGATTGCCCCATCTGCCAATTGCAAATTGGTGGCGACACCCCCAAACCGTTGATGGTTACATTTAGCGTCAACATGGGCGATGAGCGCGCGGTCGAATTTGGCGCAAGCGACATATTGGCAAACGGGCACTGTCAAGGCCCCAACCAACCCCGCGCCCCACCCGCGGCTTAAAAACCCAAATCAATTTCAAATTTAATCACGCCCTTGGCTTGCGCGCATTGTGCGCATTGCAGGCATTGTAAGCGGCGACAACGACCATCAAATAAAAAGGAATGTATAAAATGAAATACAACAACATTGTAATGGCAACACTTGGCGCGGGCATGATGATTTTTGCCAGCGCCAGCGCAATGGCAGGCGACATCATGATAAAAAATGCCTGGGCGCGCGCATCCGCCGGAATGGCCGGTGCCGGTGCCGCATTCATGGAAATTGAAAACATGGGCGGGCAAAATGATAAATTAATTTCCGCAAGTTCCAACATTTCAGCCAAAACCGAACTACATACCCACATGATGGACGGTGACATCATGAGAATGCGCCAAGTTGATTTCATCCCAGTGCCAAGCGGCACCACCGAATTAAAGCCCGGTGGCTACCATGTAATGTTCATGGGATTAAAAAACATGTTGGTTGAGGGAACATCATTTCCCCTGACGTTAACATTTGAAAAAGCCGGAAACATTGATTTAACGGTAAATGTTATGTCGCCCGCAGCCAAAGGTGCAATGGAGGGCATGGGTCATAAAAACATGGAAAAAATGAACAAAGCCCACGGTACCGAGATGAAGCACAATTAGCCTTCAAATAAATGTTGATAAAACAGGGGTCGGAATTTTTCCGGCCCCTTTTTATTTTCGGGTTTCGGGGATAGAGCTTCTGCGTCTGCTTGCGCTGGTGGAATCATTTGCGCTGTAGCTATTGTGCCAGTCGTTTTTTGCGCTCATGGAAATAAGGCGCATTATACGGTTGATAGTCGCCGGATGGGTTGAAAACAGGCTATCGGTTTTACGCGTGTGCAGTGGATTTATAATAAACATGTGCGCCGTTGCCGGGTTTTCTTCGGCATGGATGTTATCAATTGCTTTGGACCTTTGTTCAAGCTTGCCCAATGCACTGGCCAACCATGCGGGTTCGCCCGCAATTTCGGCACCAATACGATCGGCTTCGTATTCGCGTGATCTGGAAATTGCCATTTGCACAATCATTGCCGCAAACGGTGCCAACAACACAACCAATATTGTGCCGATAGCACCCAACGGGCTGTTGCGGTTTCTGCCGCCAAAGAACATGGCAAAATTAGCCAACATGGAAAGTGCGCCGGCGATGGTTGCGGTCACCGTCATTATCAATGTATCGCGGTTTTTTATATGCGCCAATTCGTGGGCCATTACGCCCGTTACTTCGTCACGGTCCAGCAGCTTAATCAACCCACTGGTTGCCGCCACGGCCGCGTTTTCCGGGTTGCGCCCGGTGGCAAATGCGTTGGGTTGGGCTTCATCAATTATATAAACCCTTGGCATGGGCATTTCAGCGTTTTTGGCCAAGGTAGAAACAATGGAAAATAATTCCGGTTGGGTTTCGGGGCTGGCCTCCTTTGCCCCGTGCATGGACAAAACAATTTTATCTGAATTCCAATAGGCAATAAAGTTTAAGCCAATGGCAAAAACAAGCGCCACCACCATTCCACCGCTACCACCCAGCAAAAAACCCACCCCCATAAACAGTGCGGTTAGACCTGCCAAAAGAATTGCCGTTTTAAAATACCCGTTCATTTTTTTGCACCTTTGATAGCGTTTTAATTACCACAATTAAGCGGTTAAATATTAAGGCGTTGAATTGCACCGTTATTTATCATCTTCTCAGATGGCTTTTTTGTGGCTTAAATATTGGCATTAAACGCATTAACCGCAACCCCACCACAGCAAGGGATATAGGCAATGGAACGCAAAAAAGCATCACAATTCGATCAAGAGCTTCTAAATCTTTATGATAAATATGCCCACGGCCTGATAGAGCGCAGGGATTTTCTTAAAGGTGCCGCAAAATTTGCGGTTGGCGGCACCACCGCGATGGCTTTGTTAAATACATTGTCGCCCAATTATGCCCTTGCTAATCAGGTGGATGAAAATGATCCGCGCATAAGCGCCGAAACCATAAGTTTTTCATCACCCAACGGCCACGGCACGGTTAGCGGTTATCTTGTTAGGCCAAAAGGTGGGGGCAAGCATGGTTCGGTGGTGGTGATACACGAAAACCGTGGGCTTAACCCCTATATCGCCGATGTGACCCGCAGGCTTGGCATTGCCGGGTTTAACGCATTGGCGCCAGATGGACTTAGCCCCCTTGGCGGTTATCCCGGCAGCGATGACGAAGGCAAAGAAATGCAAAAGACCCTGGACAAAGAAAAACTGCTGGAAGATTTCTTTGCAGCCTATGATTACCTGAAGGCAGACAGCAATTCCAACGGCAAAGTCGGCGCGGTTGGGTTTTGTTATGGTGGCGGGGTTTGCAACGCCATGGCGGTTCGCCTGCCCGATATGGCGGCATCGGTTCCGTTTTACGGTAGCCAGCCCAAAACCGAAGATGTTCCCAAAATCAAGGCACCATTGTTGCTGCATTATGGCGAGTTAGATGAGCGCATAAACAAAGGCTGGCCCGAATTTGAAGCGGCATTAAAGGCCAACAACAAAGAATATACCGCCTATATTTACCCCGGTGTAAACCACGGCTTTCATAACGACACCACACCGCGTTATGATCAGGGGGCGGCCGAACTGGCATGGGGGCGGACGATAGATTTCTTCAATGCCAAGCTTGGTTAATTGCTGGGCTGATTTAAGAAGTGTCAATAGCGGTCTTTGGGTTTGGTTTTGCCAATGTCAAACAGCGGTTTGCGGTTGAGCAGGCTTTCTAACAGGCGCAATTCGGCATCCCTGTGGTTTATGACCAAAGCAGGCTCAATACGAACCGGGTGCCCGGGCGCGTAAATATTGCGCGGGGCATCGTGATATGTGGTTGATACGGTTTCAAGGTGGCGCTTATCAAGCGCGCCTGATAAATCTGCCTGACCATAACAAACGCAAACGTAGGTTTTATCAAGGCTTGCTTCAACGTAGCAAGCGGTGCCGCGAATACCGATTGTTGCTAATTCGGTTGATATTTTGGTGCTGGTTTTACCAAATACCGAAAGCACCGCGCCGGAAATTATTTTTATAAGCCCCGATACATTGCCTTCGGCTGTTTGTTCAAAATCTTCGCCGTAAAATTCTATTTGGGAATTTTCACGCATCATATAGGCATGCTGGCCGATAATAATTATGGCGCTGCTTTCGTTGCCCGTAACAACCACATCACCCGGCTTGACCTGCTGGTGTAGTATCGGGGTTTTGCCGTTGAGAAAAACAGTTCCGTTAATTTCTTGAAATCCGGGAATGATGGGAACCTTTGAATTGCTGTTGGCGGTACCGATTGTATGCCACATAAGCGGGGTTAGCCCGGCGCCCAGCAACAATGCGCGAATTAAGTTTCTTCTGCTTGGGTGGATGAAAGTTAAATTCGCCAAATGCCCTTTCCCCTTTTTTTTGCCTGTATACAAAAAACAGCGTAACAGGTTTTGACCCCGTTCACGAGCGGGCAACAAAAAACCCGCCCAAATAATGGACGGGTTTTTTAATTCTTTGTAAAAAGCGCTGGTTTTAAGCGGCTTTGGTCTTTGCCGCTGCACGCTGGACGCGACGCTTTAGCTTTTGCGCTTCGGTGGTCAGCTTGCGGTTAGCGGTTCCCAACAAATAGGCATCAAGCCCACCGTTGTGTTCGATGGAGCGAATGGTGCTGGCGCAAACGCGCATGCTAACCGAATGGCCCAACGCTTCGCTTTCCAGCGATGCAACCTGCAAGTTGGGCAGGAAACGACGGCGGGTTCTGTTTTTGGCGTGGGAAACGTTGTTTCCGGTCTGTACGCCACGACCTGTGAGGTCACATTTTCTGGCCATTTTTAGGCTCCTTGAGAATTCGTAAAAAATTTCGTTCCACCGCCTGAGATGCAAGCGGTATGGATGGGCGGTTTTTAGGGAATTAGAGCCACCCCGTCAAGCCCCAAAGGGCCATCTGGTGGAAGATTGGCCTAAAAACAGGCTTTTTTTAGCTTCCCCTCAGGTTACCCTCAGGTTCTCTCAGGTTCCCATGGCTTTTTTCAGGTTTTCATCCAATTTGTCCAAAAACTGGGTGGTGGTCATCCATTTCTGGTCTGGCCCTATCAAAATGGCCAGATCCTTGGTCATAAAGCCCGATTCCACGGTTGAGACGCAAACACGCTCAAGGGTTTCGGCAAAATCGGTTACTTCGGGCGTGCCGTCAAACTTGCCCCGGTAGGCCAGCCCTTGGGTCCATGCAAAGATGGACGCAATCGGGTTGGTTGAGGTTTCCTTGCCCGCCTGATGCTGGCGATAGTGCCTTGTAACGGTGCCGTGTGCGGCCTCAGCCTCAACCGTGTTGCCATCAGGGGTCATCAACACTGAGGTC
>JAOULV010000059.1 GCA_029881835.1 Rhodospirillaceae bacterium | reverse complement strand
ATTGCCCATCGCGGGGCCAGTGGCGTTGCGCCGGAAAATACTCTGGCGGCTTTTTCTCGCGCCGCCGATTTGGGTGCCAAGGGTGTTGAGCTTGATGTCAACATAACCAGCGACGGCATTGCGGTTATCATTCACGATGAAACCGTTGAGCGCTGTTCGGATGGCAAGGGGGCGGTTGCGGAAAAAACCTATTCGCAAATTCGTGAACTTGACGCCGGAAAATGGTTTTCTGATGAATTTACGGGTGAGCGAATTCCCACCCTTAAAGAAGCTATTGACCTTATTGTTAAGCGGGGGCTTTTTCTCAATCTCGAAATAAAACCATCGCCCGGGCTTGATGAACAAACGGCCAAGGTCGTAAGTGCGGACATTGAAAAATATTGGCCGCGAGATGCCCAAATCATTGTTTCATCTTTCAGCCAAATCGCGATTAGCGCATTTCATCAGGCACTACCGCATATTCCTTGCGGCATAATAAGCGATGATGTTCCAGAAAACTGGCATCAGCTATTATTGCAAAATGACTGCGTCAGTTTCCATATGCATTATTCGGCGGCCAAACCCGATGTGGTTAAGGATATAAAATCAGCGGGGTATTTGGTTTTGGCCTATACGGTTGACGACCCCAAGATAGCCAAAGACCTTTATGCCATTGGGGTTGATGGTATTTTCACCAATTTCCCCGAAAAATTCTAAGCCTACGCCGGCATTTTTTAATGTCATATGGGCATATGGCTAATTTGTTTGTGAATTGTCACTATCCAAATTGATTAGCCTGCCCAATCCTTAATGCATATTCCGCTCATACATTACGCGGCAGTATCATTGCCCGACCGCGCACAACGCAAATGTGCGCAGGTGTATTTTTAAACTGGGGTACGCAAAGATTGAGCAACATTTTATTAATTGATGATGACCGCGAAGTCCGGTTATCTATTCGTACCGTATTGCAGGGTGTTAATCATGGCGTGTCAGATTTTGACAACGCAAAAGATGCCATGCGCGCTGCAAAAGATAAAAAATTTGATATCGCCATTATTGATTTGCTTTTGCCGGACACTGACGGGCTTGAGCTAATTCGCGAAATAAGAATAAATTATCCTGATATGAAAACCATTGCCATTTCAGGCGGTGGGGCGGTGTTGCACAAAAATTATCTTCCGGCCGCCGCCGCATTCGGGGCTGAAGTCACGCTTGAAAAACCGTTTGAAGCAGAAGCCCTTATCAATGCCATTGCGGCGCTGAATGTAAATTGAGCTTATTTATACTTACCCATATTGCTTAACTGCAAGTAGGCTTGGCCCTGACCGCGCCCGTTCCAAAAACTTCGTCTTTTCCGGGCTTGCCTAAATCTTTGGTAACTTTTGTTAGTAGTTGCTTGAAGGCAGCGGGGCTTTCGGCCCGCCCGCTTTTGCGCAACACTGCGGCAATCGCGGTTATAAACGGGGTTGCATATGATGTACCGCTTTGTATTTCACCGCCACCACCCGGTGTTGCAACCCAAATGCCAACTCCGGGGGCGGCAAAGTCGACATAATTTCCGGTGTTGGCGTGACTGTATATAAGCTCGCCACCTTTTAATGCGGTAACGGCAATAACCTCACCGTAGGCAGCGGGGTAGGCGGGCTTATCCGAACGGCCCCAGTTTCCGACAGCGGCAATAAGCTAAAGATTTTGTTTTTTTGCAATATCCAACGCTTTGCGTACAACCTTGTTATCGCCACCGGCAACGCTCATGTTTACGGCATCAACTTTTTTAGACGCCATCCAGTCCATTGATTTGATCAACCCAATTGCACTACCGACCTTTTTCCCTTCTTCATTTAGCTCAAACATATTTGCGGCATAAAGCTGTGCACCGGGAACAAGCCCACCCCATTCGGCGCGCCCCACCAACATGGCGGCGACGCCGGTTCCGTGGTCGGGCGGGGCTGGTTTGCGGCCAGGTTTATAAAATTCCTGATATTCAATTTTTTGCCCTTTGAGCGCGGGATGGTTTATGTCAATTCCAGAATCAATCATCCCCAAAACAAGATTTTTTCCGCAATCAGGCGCCAGGCTTTGCCATCCGCCCATAATTCTTGCGTTTGCATCTTCGCGCCCGGAGCTGGGGTCAAATCTTGTGTTGGCATCAACCGTAACGCCGGGGAACTGTTTTGCTAAAACCCGAATTGCTTCTTTTACGTCCATCCCGCTTGGGGTTGAAAGACGAATTATTTCTATACCCAAATTATCTAAACGGGTTTGCTCAATAACATAAAAACCGTTGGTGCGAACTTTTTCGACGAACCCGGAAGGGGGATCTACCACCACAACTTCGCCTTGCTCGTATTCGGTATCGGGGTTGAATGTTGATGGCCCGTCACTGAAGTTTGTTTTTTTATTTTCCGCTTTGTTTTTATTGCTGTCTTTCCGCACCGGTCTATCGGTTGTGTTTATTTCTCTGTTTTCAACACCAATTACGTTGCCGTCCTTGTCATATTTAAGAACTCTGGTCTGGTCGGCATAGGAAACCTGCGTGCCAAGCGCTAGCCCAGCTAAAACCAGCAAGGCCATAACCAGCAAGGCCATAACCAGCAAGGAAAGGGGGTGTTTTTTTAAAAATGAAATATTCACAGAGGCCATAAAACCATCATTTTGCAAAATTGCGAAAACCAAGGATAGCTTATAACGCTAAAACGCTATTTAGGCAAAAAACTACCGATTTTGGGCAATCTTGGGTCGGGTGTAATTATTTACCAAATTCATATATATTTGATGCATACTGCCCTAATATTGCACGAATCATAAAGATATATTAGTTACTTAGAGGGTGTGTAATATATTTAGGCAGATCAGCCAAACTGCGAGGGGCCATGGCAACAACAAATACCGATCAAACGGGCGCCGGTGACGAACGTCGCAATGATGTTCGCATTGATGACCCTTCGCTTGTGGTCAAGGTAGACGGCAAGACCTACAACACCGTTAATTGGAGCATGGGCGGGTTCTTGATTGAAGGGTACGAAGGCGCGCTTTCGACCGGTGCGCTGTTAACTGTTGCCGCATTGGGAACCAACGCAAAAGACCTTACCGATGTTTGTATCAGGGCCAGGGTGGTAAGAAGCGACCCGGAAAAAGGCTATATTGCGGTAAACTTTCTTGGCCTTGATTCGTCTGCCTTTAGTTTGCTTAGAACGTTTACCGATATAAAATCAAAAGCCAGAACGCCTTATTAAATATTCTTAATTAATGTGGCTATCATTTTTGCTGTATGACGAACCTGTCGAAGGTTTCCCTTATAATTTTTTCACCTAGATTTTTGGTTATCATAACCATTTGCGATAAGCGCGCGCCATCAGCCCATTTATCAAGCTGTTGCGGTGGATAAAAAACATGCTGTACCCCGTGCACGGCTATGGGTTTTTCTTGGCCTTCAATATCAAGCACGCCCTTCATGCGTAAAATTTTATCACCTTGGGTGGTTAATAACATGTCCAGCCACTCGGTAAAGGCTTCCCACTTAATCGGTTTGTCGCTGGTTATGCTAAAGGCATAAATATCACTATCTTTGCCGTGCTTGTGCCCGTGCCCGTTATTGTTATTGCGGGAATGTTCGGCATTTTTTACGGCATCAATTGATAGCCATTTTTGCGGATGGGGGGTTGTGTCGCTATCAAATAATCCGGCATCAAATAAATCCGAAATGTTAATTTCCCCGTTTGTTGGCGTAATGTGCGTTGCGCCGGGGTTTAGTGCGCTAAGGCGTTTTTTTAGGTTTGTTATATATTGTTTATCGGCGATATCTGTTTTTGTGATTATTATTCTATCTGCAACCGCAACCTGTTTTAATGATTCATCAAACTGATCAAGCGTACCCCAACCCAGCACACCATCAACCGTTGTTATTATTCCATCCAGGCGATATCTGCCTGCGGCAACGGGGTCGGTTATCAATGTGTGAATTACCGGTGCCGGATCGGCAAGACCGGTTGTTTCGATTATTAACCGGCGAAACGGCGGTATGGTTCCATCGGCCCGGCGAACCAACAAATCGCGCATGGCGGTGCTTAAATCGCCCCTGACCGAACAGCAAACGCAACCGCCTTCAAGCAACACCACGTTTTCATCAATTTTTTCCACCAACAGGTGGTCAATTGAAATGTCGCCGTATTCGTTTATTAATACGGCGGTTTCTTCCATGTTCGGGCTTGAAAGTATTTTGTTGAGCACGGTTGTCTTGCCGCTACCAAGAAACCCGGTCAATAGGCTTACCGGAACGGCTAGCGGAACATCACTATCGTTTGATGGCTGTTCATTTGTCATA
The DNA here is from genome assembly GCA_029881835.1 of Rhodospirillaceae bacterium. Taxonomy (GTDB): domain Bacteria; phylum Pseudomonadota; class Alphaproteobacteria; order Rhodospirillales; family Magnetovibrionaceae; genus DAOVVL01. Next base: position 3,221 of record JAOULV010000059.1, on the reverse strand, counting down.
AAGCTTTTTCGGGTCGGTTACGACATCGGCAATGGTGGTAATTTTTCCATCTCTCAATGCATTAAAAAAACAGTTTTTTCTGCCTGTGTGGCAGGCAACACCCGTTTGCTCAACCACAAGCAATATCGTATCGCCATCACAATCCCAACGAAAATCAACCAGTTTTTGTGTTTGCCCCGAGGTTTCGCCCTTGCGCCATAATTTGTTTCGCGAGCGAGAATAATAACAAACCATTCCACTGCTAAGGGTTTCGCGAATGGCCTCTGCGTTCATCCATGCCATCATCAATATTTCGCCACTGCCAAGCTGTTGGGCGATAGCCGCTACCAGGCCTTGATCATTGAAATTTATAACATCAATAATCGCATCAATATCGGCGCTTGGTACCGGGGTATCGGTTTTATCGTTAAGCATGGTTTATCCTGTTTTTCTTTTATCAATCTTACCGGAATGCGCAGCTCAAGGGTATACTCACCCGATTTTTTTATTTCTAGCCATTTGAACCTAGGCAATTTAACAGCGCACGGGCATTTTTCTGCATAATTCTGGCATAAAGGGTGGAGCTTTCATCCAGATCAACCCCCATGGCGTCAAGTTCGCCAAGGTTTATGCCACTATCCAATGACAGGGATTTTGCCATTTGCGATGCCATTTGCGGTTCGGTGAAAATACATTTTACTTTCTCTGATGCCATCATTTTTTTTAATTCGGCTATGTGTCGCGCACCGGCTTCGCTTCCCTTTACGTTCGTTATGTATCCGCGCTGGTTAAGACCCAGTTCTTTCACCATGTAGGAAAATCCATCGTGTTGAACCACAAAGGGAACATCCTTAACCGGTTGTAAAAATTTTTCCATCTGGCGTTTAAGGGTTCTTATCCTGTTTTTTGCGACCGTGGCATTTTTTTCATAGGCAGCACCATTGGCGGGGTCTGATTGTTTAAGGGTTTTTTCTATTATGTCTATAATGCCAAGCGCATTTTCGGTTGAAAGCCAAACGTGCGGATCATTTTGCCCGCCATGATCACCTTCGTGGCCGTGGCCATCATGTGTGTCGCCATAGGGAATTAACGATATTGCGGGGTCATCCATAACTGTTATGACGCGGGCATTTGCCCCAAGGTTCGCAATTGGTTTTTCAAGCGCTCTTTCCAATTCAGGCCCAATCCAGAATATGACATCTGATTTTTCAATTTTTTTTGCATCAGATGCCTTTAGGGTAAAATTATGCGCAGACGCGCTTTCCGCAATTAAAAGCTCTGGCGTTATTATGCCGTCACCAACCGCCAAAACAAGGGCGTGCAGAGGGCGGATTGATGACACCACATCAATTTCCCCGGCCACGGCACCGCTTGGGGATGGTCCACCAAACGCTACCAACAGGGCCGTAAAAACAATTTTTAAGAGTGATATTTTTTTCAATTTATCTCGGGCTTTCTGTTGCAAATGAATTATGTTATAACATAACATTTTATCAGACTTAAGCAATACGGGGCAATGCTGGGCAATATGGGGCAGAATGGCGCGATATGAATAGGGCTTTAAAATCTAAAAAGTGCGAAAAACCCGGCTGTGGGGTGTTTCCATCGCGTGGGCACAATCATGGTGCCTGCATAGCAAATGCCATTAATGATGCCGAAGAACTTTGCACCCAAACCGGGGCAAGGCTGACCCCGCTTAGGCGGACGGTTTTAAAATTGGTTTGGCAAGGACACAAACCACTGGGCGCTTATGATATTTTGCAAGATCTTAGAAAAATTCGCCCCAGCGCCGAACCGCCAACCGTTTACCGTGCGCTTGAATTTCTTTTGGGGCTTGGCCTTATCCACCGGATTGAACGGCTTAATGCATATGTTGGCTGTTCCCATCCGGGCGAAACCCACGAAGGGCAGTTTCTCATATGTAGATCATGCGGTCGTGCCGCCGAACTGCATGATACATCAATAAACAAAGCGCTAACCAACGGAGCGGCCGGAGTTGGCTTTGTTCTGGAAAACCCGATGGTAGAGGTAGAGGGCCTGTGCCCAAACTGCATCCGCCCAAGCAATAAAATCAGTAAAAATAAAATCAGGCAAGCAAATGGATGACACAATCAAGAACAATCTTTTGCTTTCGGCCGAAGGTGTACAAATTGCAATAAACGGCAACGAAATTTTGCAAGGCGCATCGCTAAGCGTTACCGAGGGCGAGGTCGTAACCATTGTTGGGCCCAATGGGGCCGGCAAAACAACACTAATAAGAGCCATGTTGGGGCTTATTCATCCCGATAGCGGAAATATCTATCGCCGCCCCGGATTAACGGTTGGTTACATGCCGCAGAAGCTTAGCCTTGACCCGACAATGCCCATGACGGTGAACCGCTTTCTTGAATTGGGCGTTCCCGCAGACCTTGTCGGACATGGGCGCAGAAAAAAAACCTTGGAAGAGGTTGGCATAGGCCATATTGCAAATTCGCAAATGCAAAACATTTCAGGTGGCGAAATGCAGCGCGTAATGATAGCGCGCGCGTTATTGCGCGACCCGGATGTTTTAGTTTTGGATGAACCGGTACAAGGGGTTGATGTAACCGGACAGGCCGAACTGTATCGCTTAATAAGAAAAATCAAAAATAACCGCGGTGTCGGGGTTTTGATGGTATCGCATGACCTGCACGTGGTTATGGCCGAAACCGACAGGGTTATTTGTTTAAACCGCCATGTTTGTTGCGAAGGCCACCCCGAGGCCGTAAGCAGGCATCCGGAATTTGTCGAAATGTTTGGCGAGCAGGTTGCCGGTTCAATAGCACTTTACCCCCATCACCATGACCATCACCATGATGTTCATGGCGAAATACACACAAAAGGCCACAGCCATGATGGATGATTTTATTGTTCGCGCGCTGTTGGCCGGGGTTGGTGTTGCGTTGGCCGCCGCCCCGTTGGGTGCGTTTATTGTGTGGCGTAAAATGGCATATTTTGGTGGGGCAATTTCGCACACTTCCTTGCTTGGGGTTGCGCTTGGTTTTTTATTGGGCATTAACCCGCTAATTGGTGTCGGGGTTGTTTGTGTTGTGGCCGCTTTGATGCTTTTGGGTCATCGCGGAAAACATCTTGGCAATGATACACTGCTTGGCATTATTGCCCATGGCGCATTGGCAATGGGGTTGATTGTCGCCTCCAGTATCAGCGGTATCAGGGTTGATCTGATGGCATTTTTGTTTGGCGATATTCTGTCGGTAAGAGCA
>JAOULV010000371.1 GCA_029881835.1 Rhodospirillaceae bacterium | reverse complement strand
GGATGAAAGGAATTGCGATTTTGCCTTGTTCGCACTTTCCGCTTCTTCCTTTGCCGCAAGAAGTTTTTGTTGGATTATCTTGCGCTCGGTAACGTCTTCGCCGCTGCCGCGATAGCCACGAAACTTTTCAGTTTCGTCAAAAATAGGGACGCCACTTACTGAAATGGTTACGGCAGCCCCACCAAACTGGGGCAATATTTCGTACTCAAAATTGCGAAATGGGCGATGGGAATCAAGGTCGGCAAAGTGTTTTTCCCATTTTTCCTTATCCGCCTTTACGTGTTCAGGGTCGGCCAGTTCACGCCTGGTTTTCCCTAAAACCAAATTTGCGGGGTGCCCGGTGACGTTTTCAAAGCGTTCGGACAGATAGCTAACCCGTAGCTGGTCATCCATTTCCCAGAACCAATCAGAGGTTGATTCGGCAAACCCGCGAAAGCGCGCCTCACTTTCGGCCAAGGCTATACGAATTTCATGTTCTTTGGTTACATCATGAATGGTGCCGGACATGTTAAATGCTGTTCCGTTGTCATCATATTTGACCTCACCTAAGCTTTCGACAAATTTTACCCTTCCATCGGGCATTAATAACCTTATGTTCATATCCAATGGTTCGCCGGTGTCGATTGCGTATTTTATTGCCTCACCCGCCCGCTCAACATCTTCGGGGTGCACTCTTTCAATAAATAAATCAAAACTTGGCGCCACCGACTGTGGTGCCAATTCCCATATTCTGTAGTGTTCATCCGACCACAACAATTCACCCGTTGTTATGTTCCATTCATAGCTACCAAAATGGGCGATACGCTGGGCATTCGCAAGGTTGGTTGCATTGCGGTTGGCTTTTTCTTCCGCTTCTTTGCGTTCAGAAATATCGCGCGCAAGGGCAATATATAAATTGCCACCTTCGGAACCAAGCAGGCCAATGCGAACCTCCACCGGAAAGGTTGTTCCGCTTTTGCGTCTGTGTTTGGTTTCGGTGGTCAATGGAAATGATGAATGATCCATTCTTTCCATATCCCACGCGCTGCCCTGATTTGGGATTATTTCCCTTTCAACGATTTCAGCCATATTAAGGCGCAGCAATTCATCGCGGCTATAGCCAAGGCACATGCACGCAGTCTGGTTAACATCAACTATTTGCCCGAAACGGTCATGAATAAAAATTGCGTCACCGGCGTTTTCGATAATGCCGCGAAAGCTACTTTTGCTACGTTCGTGCTCATCGCGTTCCAACGCTAAATCATGGGCAAGGGCTTCACTTTTGAATTTTTCTTCAAGCGACATACAAAGGGTGCGATTTGTATTTCGTGCGGCAATTACAAGCATCATAGAAAAAAGTATGCCCAATATGCCAAGCACTGAATCAATAACACTGCCACGGATTAGCAGTTGGATTATAAGCGGGGCAATTGCCGGCAAAGCAAATGCCATAAAGATTGGAAAATGCGGCGCAAGGCTGGATGCCGCACCGGTTGCCATTCCCATAATTCCAATAATCATAAACGCATCGAGCACATGAAGATGTGTCGTCATAAATGCAAAACCGGCATAGCCCCAAACCGCACCGGCAAACATGGCGCCAATACCGTAATATTTCGCCCAGTTTTTATATTGCTCAATTCCTGCGTCGGATTTCGGAAATAGTAGCAAAATGCCATAACGAATTGCGTTGATAACCAGATTTGCCCCCAGCCAATAAAAGGCGACTTGGGATGCTGTTTCCAACCAAACAACAAAGGCCACTAAAATTGAAATCACCACATTGGCCACTAGTGTGGGTTTGGCGTTTTTATATAGTGCTTCAATGCAATCGCGCCTGACCTGCTGTTGCAGGTCATCGTTTGATAATTCGCTTGGTTTTGTGGTTTCTGGATTGTTC
>JAOULV010000370.1 GCA_029881835.1 Rhodospirillaceae bacterium | reverse complement strand
GCCGGGCCAAAGGCAGACCAATAAACGCAAATGGAATTTTAAGAAAAAAAGTCATTGATGCACTTTCGTTTGAGCTAACGCCGGCACAAACCACCGCATTAAAAGAAATCGATGCCGACATGACAAGCGACGTTCGCATGCTTCGCTTACTGCAAGGCGATGTCGGCAGCGGAAAAACCGTGGTTGCATTGCTGGCCATGCTTTCGGCGGTTGAAGATGGGGGCCAAGGTGCGCTTATGGCACCAACTGAAATTTTGGCCCGCCAGCATATGAAAACGATTGAACCATTGGCGGTTGCGGCCGGGGTTAAGGTTGTTTTATTAACCGGCAGGGAAAAAGGCAAAAACCGCGATGAAATACTTAAAAATTTAGTATCGGGGGAAAGCAAAATAATTATCGGGACCCACGCGTTGTTTCAAGATGATGTTGATTATCATGATTTACGTTTGGCGGTAATAGATGAACAGCACCGTTTTGGCGTGCATCAACGATTAAGCCTGACCGACAAAGGAAGTGCGGTGGACGTGCTGGTGATGACCGCAACCCCAATACCGCGCACGTTAATGTTGACCGCCTATGGCGATATGGATGTTTCACGCCTAATGGAAAAACCAAAAGGTCGAAAACCTATTGATACCAGGGTCATGCCGATAACAAAAATAGACAAGTTAATTGACGCGCTGGCACGAAAAATTAAATCCGGATCTCGCGCTTTTTGGGTTTGCCCGTTGGTTGAAGAATCAGAAAAGCTGGATCTGGCCGCCGCCGAAGATAGATTTGAATACCTAAAATCACGTTTTGGCAACCGGGTTGGCTTGGTGCATGGGCGAATGAAGGCCAAAGAAAAAGATGCCGCAATGCAGGCGTTTATTGATGGAACAATAGATTTACTGGTTGCAACCACCGTGGTTGAGGTTGGTGTTGATGTAAGTGCCGCAACGGTAATGGTTATTGAACACGCCGAAAGGTTTGGCCTTGCTCAACTGCACCAGTTACGTGGCCGGGTTGGGCGTGGCGAGGAAAGCTCAACCTGTATTTTGCTCTATCAGCCGCCATTAGGCGAGACCGCAACCGCACGGCTGGAAATTATGCGAAACACCGAAGACGGGTTCGTTATAGCCGAAGAAGACCTTCGCCTGCGCGGCAGCGGTGAATTATTGGGAACAAAACAAAGCGGTGTTGTTCAATTTCGTTTAGGCAATGCGGCGGAACTTGGTGACCTAATCCAGACCGCAAGAAACGACAGTGAGCTAATTTTAAACAAGGACCCGGAACTTAAAAGTGACCGCGGCAAAGCGTTAAAGGTATTGCTTTACCTGTTTGCCCGCGATGAGGCGATAAAATATCTTAAATCAGGGTAATTTGTTTTCTGCGACGCCAGCCCTGCCATCGGGCGGTGTTACAATACCGCCGGAAATAACCATTTTAAGCGCATCTTCGACGCTCATACTAAGTCGGATAATTTCTGATTTCGATACAAATATCAAAAACCCTGATGTTGGGTTTGGCGTTGTCGGTACAAATATATTTATAAGATTATCGTCGGTTACGGCCTGCACCTCACCCTTGGTGGTGCCGGTAATGAATGCGATTACCCACATTCCTTTGCGCGGATATTCAACCAGCACCGCTTCGCGAAATGCATTTGATTGCTGGGCCAAAATTGTTTCAAATATTTGTCTGGTGGCTTTGTAAATGCCGCGCAAGACCGGAACCCGGTTCATTATTCGCTCGGAAACGCGATTAAATATCCTACCGACAAAACCGGCGGTCATGGCACCGACCAGTATCATCGCAATAATAATGACAACCACCCCAATGCCGGGAATAGCGAATGGCAGGTAATTTTCCGGATTATATGCCTTGGGGATAAGCGGCGTC
>JAOULV010000058.1 GCA_029881835.1 Rhodospirillaceae bacterium | reverse complement strand
CGGAAACCGCATCCAATACCCCGCCCGCACCGCCCGAGCCCGAAGCGCCAAAACCTGACGAAGTGGCGGTTTTGCCCGCGCCCGAGCCACGGCCAAAACCGCAGGTAAAACAAAAACCAAAAACCGACGATGCGCCGGAAAACAAAAAAACCAGCGCGCAGCCAAAACCTAAAAAGAAACCGGCCCCGCCGGACCCGTTTGCCAGCGTTCTTAAAACCCTAGAGGATCTTAAATCCGCACCGCCGGATGAAAAACAAGAGCCAAAGGAAAAAGAAAAAATCCAACCTACATTTGAAGAACAAATGGCAGATGCGTTGGAAACCAAAACCAGACGCCAAGATTTAGGCGCAAGCTTAACTATTAGCGAGATAGATTTGGTGCGCCAACAAATTGCCAGATGCTGGAACCTGCCCGCAGGCGCCAAGGACGCACATGAAATGATTGTTGATTTAAGTGTATTAATGAACCCCGATGGAACTGTCAGTAGCGCAAAAATTGAAAATCAGGCACAAATGGCCTTTGATCCATTTTTCCGCGCCATGGCCGAAAGCGCGTTAAGGGCGGTATTGAATCCGGCGTGCTCTCCGCTTAAATTGCCACCGGAAAAATATGAAAACTGGAAAGAAATGTCGTTACAATTTAATGCCAAGGAGATGTTTGGATTATGACCATCAGTTACCGCAATTTTTTGAAACTATTTATGCTGGTGGCTGTGCTTGGCATTTTGTCTCCGGGCAGCCTTAGGGCAGAGCTGAAAATCGATATCACCCGTGGCGTGGTTGAACCGGTTCCGCTGGCGGTAACCGATTTTTTTGGCGAGGGCAAAGGCGAGCAAGATTTTGGTGAAAAAATTGCAGGCGTTATCGCGGCCGACCTTGAACGTTCGGGTTTGTTTGTGCCTATAGATAAAAAAGCGTTTATCCAAACAGGCAAATCGTTAAACGTGCTTCCGCGTTTTGGTGACTGGCGATTAATCAAGGCGCAAGCCTTGGTTCAAGGTCACGTTGAAATGACGGTTGATGGCAGGCTGAAAGTTGAATTTCGCCTGTGGGATGTTTATGCCGAACAACAGATGGTTGGCCTTGCCTATTTTAGTGTGCCCAGCAACTGGCGGCGCGTTTCGCACATTATTGCCGATGCAATCTATGAACGCATTACCGGGGAAAAGGGTTATTTCGACACCCGCATTGTTTACATTGCCGAAACCGGACCCCGAACAAGACGGGCAAAACGTTTAGCAATTATGGATCAAGATGGTGAAAATCATCGTTTCCTTACCGATGGAACCATACTTGTTTTAACGCCGCGTTTTTCACCAACGTTGCAAGAAATTACCTATCTTTCGTATTACAACGACATCCCCCGGGTTTATATTTTTAATATAGACAGCGGCAGGCAAGAAAGGCTTGGCGATTTTCCCAATATGACATTTGCGCCACGTTTTTCGCCTGACGGCAAGGGCGTAATAATGAGCATGGCTAAAGACGGAAATTCGGATATTTATAAAATGGATCTTGCCACCCGCAAGATTGTGCAACTGACAAAGCATTCTTCAATTGATACCGCGCCCAGTTATTCGCCCGATGGCGACGAGATTGTGTTTGAATCAGACAGAAGCGGTACCCAGCAATTGTATATAACAAGCTCAAGCGGGGGCGGGGCCAAACGCATAAGCTTCGGCCCCAGTAGGGCAAGGTATGCAACGCCGGTGTGGTCGCCGCGTGGCGATTGGATTGCGTTTACCCGAATATTTGGCGGCAATACCGCAATAGGGGTTATGCGTACCGATGGTTCGGGCGAAAGGATATTAGCCCAATCAACCCCTCGTGGTGATTGGGTTGAAGGCCCAACATGGGCGCCAAATGGCCGGGTTTTGATGTTTTTCCGTCAAGAGCCAGCCGACAAGCAGGGCCGTGGCGGCAAGACGCGTTTGTTCACTATTGATATAACCGGCCACAATGAACGAGAGGTGGTTTCACCAGTTGATGCCTCTGATCCGGCGTGGTCACCGCTAAACCCGTAACAAAGTCGTGATAAATAGCCGTATATGGGCGTGATTTTGGTAAAAAACCTTAAAACCTGTGGTATTTTGTCCAATTTACCTAATTAAATGAGCTTATATGTAATGATGCCCGGAACCCCTTGAAATAGAAGGGTGTATGCCATATAGTCCAGTACGAAAAAAATAAATAAGTCTAAAAAAGGGTCAGCCAATTTTCAACGAAACCCAATGCCGGATCCGCCCGCTCAACAAAGGGATTTTATGCTAGGCAACAGGTTCGATTAAAACGCTCCAGCGAGCAGGAGAATTAAATGCGTTTCAAGATATTAAGTGTTATTGCAGTGGCCGGATTAGTATCAGCTTGTGCAGGCCTAGGTGGCGGTGCAGGTGGTGCAGGGGGCAACTATGCGCCCGGCAGCCAAGAAGATCTTGCCGTAAACGTTGGTGATCGTGTGCATTATGATTTCGATAAATACGAACTCAAACAAGAAGCACGTTACACATTGCAACAGCAGGCTGCATGGCTTGCTGCAAACGAAGGTGTAACAATTACCATCGAAGGTCATGCCGATGAACGCGGCACACGCGAATACAACTTGGCGCTCGGCGAACGTCGCGCACAAGCTGCCGCAGACTATTTGATGGTTCTTGGTGTTTCAAAGAGCCGCATCTCTACCGTTTCTTATGGTAAAGAGCGTCCTGAAGACCCTGCCTCAAACGAAACAGCATGGGCTAAAAACCGCCGCGCAGTTAGCGTAGTGAAATAACCCAAGCCCTGAAGCGCTACTTTTTAAGAACTGTAGCGATTTTTAGGAAACAAAAACGGGGCGTCCTGCTCGGTCGATTAGTTGACCAAAGGTGGGGCGCCCCGAAGTTTTTATCGGCCATACTTTTGCCAAATTATGCCGTCACTTTAACTATGGATTTTAAATTGATATAAGATTTGGCCTCGACCTTGTAATAATAAAGCGGGCGTGGGCCAGGACCAAATGAATGAAAAAAAATAACGCCAACAAATTTTATACAAGAACACACCGTAGCGAAGGCAACGTCAGGCGCGGGGTCAAACGCGCGGTTGCACGCACAGCATTTGTGTTTACCGTTTTTTTTGCCAGCCTTATCGCCACCCAAGCACTTGCCCAAGATCAAGGCGCGGGTGATGCAAGCCCTAGCGTTATTTCCGACAGGCTTGAACGTCTTGAGCGCGACATTCAAACCCTAAATCGCCAGTTAAGCAAAATGCCCGCAAGCGGTGTAGTGCAGGCATCCGGCGAAGCAAGCGCTGGCGAGGCTGACATGTCCAAAGGTGCGCTTGAACACATTCTTGTTCGTTTGTCAAAATTAGAAGAAGAAGTAAGAACCGCAACAGATTCGATGGAGCGGACCAATCATCGTTTCGACCTGATTGAAAAACGCCTTGAAAGCATTTCGGGCGATACTGATTTTCGTTTATCGCGCCTGGAAAATGGTGGCGGCAGCGCACCGCAAAGAATGAATGCCGCGCCCGGCCCGGCTTCGGTAAATCAAGTTGGCCCCGATGGTTCTCAGGCCATAACCCCCATTACCGGCTATAACGCCAAACCGTCTGGCCAGCCCGGCGTGCTTGGTACCATATCCAAGGACAAGCTAGATAATTTTACCGGCAACGCAGAAGGGCAGGACAAACCACAAGCAGGCGGCGCGAGCGATGAATCCGCCGTTGCGCTGGCGCCAACCACACCAATTGCCCCGACCTTGACGCATCTTCCCGAAGGCAGTGCCGATGATCAATACAAGCATTCTTTTAATCTATTGCGCAGGGCAAAATACACCGAGGCCGAAGCGGCATGGAAAGAATTCATAGCAATCCATCCTGAGGAAAAATTGGTCGAAAACGCCCGTTATTGGCTTGGCGAAACATATTATGTACAAAAGCGTTTCCTTGATTCGGCCCAAGCATTTTTGGAATCTTATCAAAAGGCACCCGAAGGGGCCAAAGCGGCAGATTCATTGTTAAAACTGGGGAAATCCATGTCAAACATGGATAAAAAAGAAGAAGCCTGCGCGGCTTACACAAAATTGCGCAAGGAATTTTCTGCAATTTCACCCGATGTTTCAAAAACCCTAAAAAGGGAAACCGAGGAACTGGGTTGCAAATAACAACCAGATATAAGTAAACAGCGAAGGATGCGGCAATTATGCCATCCACCGACAAATCATTAATCGGGCCAAATAAACAAAATCCACGCAACGCCCCAATCGATGCCGATGAATTTTCGTCTTTGATGAAAGGTATTGGTATTGATACTGGTGCAAATCCACCATACGTGGCGGTTGGGGTTTCCGGTGGTGCCGATAGCATGGCGTTGATGTTATTGGTTGATAGATGGGCAAAATCACATGGCGCTAGCGCGCTTGGGATTACCGTTGATCATTGCCTGAGGGAAGGTTCAGACCGCGAGGCCCTGCAGGTAGCAAGTTGGTTAAAGGGGCGTTCCATCAAACACAAAATTTTAAAATGGGAAAATGGCCAAGGGGTTTGTGCCGGGTTACAGGCCCGGGCACGCGAAGCGCGCTATCGGTTGATGGCGGATATCTGCGAACAAAATGGCATTAAACATCTTTTGGTTGCCCATAACATGGAAGACCAAGCGGAAACTTTTATTATGCGCCTTCGCCACAAAAGCGGCCTTGATGGTTTGGCGGCAATGGCAAAAGAACGAAAACTGGGTGGCGATGGTTCTGTTGGTATTGTCCGCCCGCTGCTTGGCATCGCCAAGCAGCGTTTAAAAGATACCCTTGTATCAATGAACCAGCCATGGGTCGAAGACCCGTCAAACCACAATCATAAATTTGAACGTGTTCGCACCCGCGAGCTATTGGATAAATTGCAAGCCAATGAAGGGATTTACCCTGAACATTTTGCCCGCGCTGCCAGTGGCATTGGGGCACTTCGCGATGCATTGGATAGGGCAGCAGATAATTTTATCAATGAACATATGCACACAAGCGAAGGGCGAAAAGTTAATGGGCTAAAAATCGGTTCAATGGCTTTTTCAAACCTTGATAGGCAGATAATGGCAAGGGTGCTTCTTAAGGGCATCGCCAGGCTTGGTAAGGGTGGATACCCGCCATCGGGGGAAAAAATCACCAGAATAATTGATTGGCTGATGGACGGAGGCGGTGTTCGCGCACGCACCCTTGGGGGGTGCAGAATTTCCAAAAATGGCGATTTTCTGCTCATTAAACCCGAACCGGGCAGGAAAAAACCAACCCCGCCCATGGTTAACAATGTTACATACCAGCGTTTAAGCCAAAAAACGGGGGAAAAAATCATTCCATCCCTTGTGGCAGGGCATTAATTGGCTTACATCTCAAGTAAGGCCCGAAGGGGCTACGCAATAATTATTCGTAAGGAAAAACATTGAATTTCAGCAGAAATATAATTTTTTGGATCGTTATCGGCTTGTTGCTTATGGCGTTGTTCAACCTGTTTCAGGGCAACCAGCAACGCACCGGTCAAGCCCCGCTTGCCTATTCTGAATTCATGACCGCCGTTGATAGCGGCGAAGTTCGTGATGTGACCATCAAGGGCGCCAAATCGGGCACCACCATTGGCGGTCATTTCAACGATGGGCGTACATTCAGCACATTTGCCCCCGATGATCCCGGTCTTGTTGCTAACCTGCGTGAAAAGGGTGTGCGTATTTCTGCGATGCAATCCGATGAAGATTCACCATCTTTGCTGGGCGTGCTTATTTCATGGTTCCCGATGCTTCTTCTTATTGGGGTGTGGATATTCTTCATGCGCCAAATGCAAGGCACATCGGGCAAGGCCATGGGTTTTGGTAAATCCAAAGCCAAGCTTTTAACCGAAAAACAGGGCCGGGTAACATTCGAAGATGTTGCCGGTATTGATGAAGCCAAACAAGAACTGGAAGAAGTTGTCGAGTTTCTAAAAGACCCGCACAAGTTCCAGCGTCTGGGTGGAAAAATACCCAAAGGTGTGCTGTTGGTCGGCCCTCCGGGAACGGGTAAAACATTGTTGGCCCGCGCCATTGCCGGCGAAGCCAACGTGCCGTTTTTCACCATTTCCGGTTCAGACTTCGTTGAAATGTTTGTCGGCGTTGGTGCATCGCGCGTGCGTGACATGTTTGAACAGGGCAAGAAAAATGCCCCTTGCATTATATTCATCGATGAAATTGATGCCGTTGGCCGCCACCGTGGTGCCGGACTTGGCGGTGGTAACGATGAACGCGAACAGACATTGAACCAATTGCTGGTTGAAATGGACGGCTTTGAATCCAATGAAGGCGTAATTCTTATTGCTGCCACTAACCGCCCTGATGTTCTTGACCCGGCGCTGTTGCGCCCCGGTCGCTTTGATCGCCAGGTAACCGTTCCTAACCCTGATATTTTGGGTCGGGAAAAAATTCTCAAAGTTCATATGCAAAAAGTTCCGTTGGCACCCGATGTCGAACCGCGCACCATTGCGCGCGGCACGCCCGGTTTTTCCGGTGCCGACCTTGCCAACCTTGTTAACGAGGCCGCTTTGCTGGCCGCGCGCTCAGGCAAGCGGGTGGTTACCATGTCTGATTTTGAGGCCGCCAAAGACAAGGTGATGATGGGAACCGAGCGTCGCTCAATGGTAATGAGCGATGATGAGAAAAAGCTGACCGCGTTTCACGAAGCCGGTCATGCCTTGGTTGGTATTTTCATGCCAAAATGCGACCCGCTGCACAAAGTTACCATTATTCCCCGTGGTCGGGCATTGGGCGTTACCATGAACCTGCCGGAACGTGATCGCTATACCTATTCATTGATTGAGCTGGAATCCAAGCTTGCCATGATGTTTGGCGGCAGAATTGCCGAGGAACTGGTATTTGGCAAAGAAAACGTAACCACCGGTGCCGGTAACGATATTCAACAGGCAACCGGTATGGCCAGACGCATGGTAACCGAGTTCGGTTTTTCCGATAGGCTGGGGCCCTTGCGCTATAATGATAGCGAGGAAGAAGTCTTCCTTGGCCATTCGGTAGCGCAAACCAAAACCGTGTCTGACGCGACGGCTAAAATCATTGATGAAGAAGTAAGACGCTTAATTGATGAAGCCGAAAACAACGCCCGGAAAATATTGGTCGAACACCGCAACCATCTTGATTCCGTTGCCGAAGCATTGCTTGAATATGAAACCTTGAATGGTGAAGAAGTGAACGATCTGATAGCGGGCAAACCCATTAGCCGCAAGGAAGATGACGACACCCCGAAAGAGGGTGGGCGCAAGACATCGGTTCCAGCCGCCGGACATAAGGCAAAGGGCGCAGATGGCAAAGGTCCAGGTGGCATTGGCAAACCGCAACCGGAAGTTTGAGGTTATAAAATCATAACAGGTTAAAAATACCCCGCCCTTGTTTGCTTAAACAGGCGGGGTATTGCTTTAGAGAGTTTTTTAAGCTGTGAACAAAACATTTGCCGGACTGTCGCTTGAACGACCCATAATTATGGGCATTGTAAATGTCACGCCCGATAGCTTTTCCGATGGCGGGGACGCATTTTCATTTGATGATGCGGTTGCGCGCGGCCTAAGGCTGGCAGCCCA
>JAOULV010000369.1 GCA_029881835.1 Rhodospirillaceae bacterium | reverse complement strand
CCTTATTGATTAATTTTATTTTTTATTCAATTTTATTTTTGGCCACGCTCTTTACAGATTGCATCATAAGCCGCGTTTATTGCAGACATTTTCTCATTGGCAATATCAACAAATTCCTGCGGCATGCCCTGCGCCATAAGGGTATCTGGATGGTTTTCAAGGCTTAGCTTGCGATAGGTTTTTTTAATTTCTTCAAAGCTGGTATTAGGGCTTATGCCAAGTATTTCATAAGGGCTGGTTTTCGCATCGGGCACATAGCTTGCGCGAATACGCTCAAACCCATGGGCGTCAAAACCAAAAATAAATGAAACCTTTTGCAAGAAATCCAGCTCTGCCGGATGCACCACCCCATCGGCTTTGGCAATATGAAACAACCCACCCAAAAGTTCTTCCAGCACCGATGGCTCATGCCTGAACATGGTTGCCACCTGTAAGGCGTATTGTTCATATCCATCTGATGATTCTTTTGCCTGATCAAAAATTTTGCCAACATTTTTCATTTCATCTGGCGGTATGTGAAAAAGCTGTTTAAAGGCATTTACTTCATCGCGCGTAACCTGGCCATCGGCCTTGGCCATTTTGGCGCTTAAAGCGATTACCGCCAAAGTAAAGGCAACTTCACGATTGGCGTGCTCGCTTTCTGGTGTGCTTTCGGATGTTTTTTCGTGTGCCCGGTCAAGCGCATGACCCGCAACCGCACCAACAAGCGCACCCAATGGCCCGCCCAAGGCAAAGCCTGCTGCACCACCGATTAGTTTTCCCCAAATAATCATTAAACCAGAACCTAACCTTGCCCTAAATATCCAAGCGACATATTAGCTTGTATGTGTGATATCCGTCACTACTAACATATTGTTTGCCAATGTGATTTCGGTCACTTCCCGTATGAACAATACATGAAAGAATATAGGTACAAATTAAACAGGAGAAATCCGATGAAAGCAAACCGGAATAATTACGGGGCATTTTATAACCTAGTTTCGGCAATGCTGATTGTGCTGGCCGCGATAGCATTTAACGCGCTTCCCGTTTCCGCAAGCATTAATGCTGAGGGTAATTTATCATTTAATAAAAAAGCCTTTGCCGATGAGGCCAATAAAGCCGATGGCAAAATTATAATGACTAATGCCAGTGTTGTTCGCCCGTCTGCGAGCAGTGGTTCACACGCATCGGCTAATTCGGTTGTTGGTCTTTTGGCAATTTACAAACAAAAGCTAAATAACAATGGTTCATTTAATAAAAATAAAGTTGCAATCTTAAATCACAAAATTGCCGCGATGGAAATGGATTTAAGCAACCCACATCTGGGCATTGATGAACGAAAATCAATTGAGAAAAATCTTGCTGCCGCCGAAGCCGAGCTGGAAAACATTATACATAGTCAGGAAATGTACGCGGGCACGGCGAACCGGGCGCGCACAAGCATGGCCCAGAAAATCCGCAATCTATTGGGATTTGGCGTAGGCCATAAAAACGCAGGCCATGAAAACAATGAAATCGATATGATGGAAGCTGGCGGCAAACCGGACTAGCCTAGCAAATATAAATAATTGCCGACACCGCAACCGTTTCTGACCAACCACGTCAGGAACGGTTTTTTTGTCCTTCAGGTACCGCTTTTTATTATATCATTACTGTTTATGGGCAATATTTCAGCTGGCTTTTGGGGGAAATGGCGGGATTTTGGCTATTTTCCTGAAAAATCGGCTTTAGGCATAAATTGTTGTTTAAGCAAAGGTATGGTAAAAAATTGCCAATTGCGTTGCCGATAATTTGGGCAGTTATTGAACGAACTATTGAAAGTGCTGATATTGGGAATAGGTTGCAAAAATTCGCTTAGCAAAAGCATAAATTCCAACGGCAAAATGTTGGGCATCGTGCCCGCG
>JAOULV010000368.1 GCA_029881835.1 Rhodospirillaceae bacterium | reverse complement strand
TTGCCTTTAACCCCCAACCCGTTTTCATCGCTTGAAATGCTTATTGCTTCGGGGCGCAACAACACCACCACATCGGTGCCGTCAGCAAACCCGGGCGCGGAAAATATGCCAAGTGCGGTTTTTACGTTACCATCCTTTACCACCCCTACGCATTTATTGACGGGGCCAAAAAGTTCGGCCACGAACGCATCTGCCGGGTGAAAATAGGTTTGCATCGGGGTTCCGGCCTGCACCACGCGCCCTTGGTTCATTATTACTATGTGATCGGCCATGAACATGGCTTCTTCCGGGTCATGGGTTACCATCAAAACCGCGACCCCGCTTTGTTTCAAAAAAGTAAGCGCCTCTTCGCGCACTTGGGCGCGCCTGGTTACATCAAGACCGGAAAAAGGTTCATCCAGCAAAAGCACGCCCGGTTCGGGGGCAAGTGCGCGCAACAGGGCAACACGTTGTTGTTGCCCGCCCGACAATGTGTGGGGGTAGCTATGGGCATGATGGGTTAGACCCATTTGTTCCAATGAAGTTTTTATCCACTCCCGACGCTCGGCTCCCAATTTTTCAATACCGAAAGAAATATTTTCAAAAACATTTAAATGCGGAAAAAGCGCATAATCTTGAAACATTAAACCGACGCCGCGTTTTTCCGGCGGTACGGAAAATCCGCTGGCCCCATCGCCAACCGTTACCCCTTGGATTGCAATTTGCCCTTGTTGTAATTTTTCCAATCCGGCGGCAAGGCGCAGTAGGGTGGTTTTTCCGCAACCAGACGGCCCCAGCAGGCAGGTAAGCTTGCCCGGCCCCGCGATCAGGGAAACATCATCAAGCACCTTATCATTGCCATAGGCATGACGGATGCGCTTCATTTCAAGGCCGCTCATCAGTTTTTTCCACCCATGGTTCTGCTTAACAATATAACCGGAATTATGCCTGCACCTACAATTGAAAGTGCCGCCATTGATGCCTCTGGCAACATTTCATCGGACGCATACTGGTGCACAAACGTTGCCAATGTTTCAAAATTAAAGGGGCGCAATATCATTGTCATTGGCAATTCTTTCATACAATCGACAAAAACCAATAACCCGGCAGTCAGTACCGATCCCCGCATAAGGGGCAAATGAACCCGCCTTAATGTGGCCAAACGATTAAGGCCAAGGGTTCTGGCCGCACCTTCCATGCTGGGTGTAATTTTTGTCAGGCCCGCATCAAGCGTGCCGAACGAAAGCGATAGGAACCTTGATAAATAACCAAACACAACAGCCACAATCGTACCGGAAAGAATAAGCCCGGTTGAGATTGAAAAATTGTTTTGCATTAGCGCATCAATGGAATTGTCTATCCAGCCCAAAGAAACAATTATGCCAATGCCCAGCACCGCACCGGGAACGGCATAGCCCATGGCGGCAAAGCGGGTAAGAAAACGTACCGCCCGGTTTTGCCCAAGACGCAGACCATAAGCCAAAATAATTCCCACCCCCACTGCGATAAAACCGGCGACACCCGAAAGCATAAGCGAGTTACCGACATTTTCCCAAAAAGAAGCCTTTAGCGCGATAGAATAAAAATCTATCGCATAGGCCCCCAGCACGCTTGCCGGCACAATAAAACCGGCAATAACCACAATACTTAAACCGGCAAACGCCAGCCACTTAACCAGCCCATGCAATTGATAGCCCGGTAATTTGCGCGTACGCGAAGACGTATTGTGGAATTTGCGCCCCCGTCTGCCCATGCGTTCAAGCGTTACTAAAACGCCGACAAACAGCAACAATACACTCGCCAATTGTGAGGCACCCGATGGCGAATTCATATTTAGCCAAACATCAAATATGCCAGCGGTAAAGGTCGCAACAGCAAAAAAATCAACGGTGCCAAAATCATTTAGGGTT
>JAOULV010000367.1 GCA_029881835.1 Rhodospirillaceae bacterium | reverse complement strand
AAGAACGTCTGAATTCCAAAATGTAACCGGCAAAGCCATTCCATCTTTGGAAATTGGCTTGCCGTCAGCCATGCCGGTAATGGACATGCCGGATGCTTTTATGTCCAGTTCATGGGGCGTGCCGTCATCATCGGTTTTTGATTTTAGCGATTGAAGTTTTGCCCCGCTCCAGACTTCGGTGCGTTTATGATCATAAATAAATGTTAAAAACAGCAACTGAACTTTGGTGTGGGTTTCAACATCAACCTGCAAGTTTGCATCATCGCCGGAAAATTTAAAAACGTGCGTACCAATCGGTTTGCCGTCTTTGGTGATGGTCATGTTTATATCTTTTGGCACCGCGTTTGCGTTGCCAACAAAAACAGACAGCCCAATTACTGCCGCAAGGCCTGTCACGAATAAAGATCTGCTAAGTTTCATTTTTTATTCTCCCCTAAAAAATATTTTTTAAATTTGGTTTTAAGTATTGATTTTCTTAATATGTTCGCGCGCCAACATCGGGCCCAGCTGCGTTCCGCCAAAAAGATGAACGTGCAAATGTGGTACTTCCTGCCCACCATAGGCCCCGATATTGGCCAATAACCTATAGCCCTTTTCATTAAGGCCTAATTTTTGCGCAACATTCCCAACCGCACGAACAAAACCGACAACTTCATCCGGGGTGGCCATGGCGGAAAAATCATCCCACGAAACGTATTCGCCTTTGGGTATTACCAATGTGTGAATCGGGGCCTGAGGGTTTATATCGTTAAATGCCAAGGCCCATTCATCTTCGTAAACTTTGTCGCAGGGTATTTCGTTTCTCAATATTTTTGCGAAAATGTTTTCTTGATCGTACGCCATTTTTGTAAACCCCCCTTTTGTTCGTAATTAATGAACCCCTGATTTACTCGCGCTTAAGCTTTGCGTGAACGCTTTTCCTCAATCCCCGAAATGCCTTCGCGTGCCTCTAGCTCGGCCCAGATTTGCCCGGGCTTAAGGCCGACCTCGGCCCACAATACCAATAAATGATAAAGCAGATCAGCACTTTCGCGCGCCACGTGTTTCGGCTTTTCATCAAGCGCCGCGACAATCGTTTCAACCGCTTCTTCGCCCAGCTTTTGGCATATTTTGCCACGCCCACGGGAAAACAACTTTGCCGTGTGCGAGGTTTCCGGGTCTTTGCCCCGGCGACTTTCAATAACTTCAAACAGGCGCTCAACCACGTCTATGTTTGCCGTTTCGCCGGGCTTGGCCTTTCCTTTGCTCATAACCGCTCCTTAAAATTAGTGCCCTTGGGTCTGCTTAGCTTATACCATCAAGGCGCATTGGCACCCCATGATCGTTCATATATTTTTTGGCCTCCCCAATGGTAAAGGTGCCAAAATGAAAAATTGACGCCGCCAATACGGCCGATGCGTGGCCTTCAACAATGCCTTCGACCAGATGGTCAAGCGTGCCGACCCCGCCCGATGCTATCACCGGAATGGGCACCGCGTCAGCAATTGCGCGGGTTAGCTCAATATTAAAACCCTTTCCGGTTCCGTCACGATCCATCGATGTAAGCAATATTTCGCCCGCCCCAAATTCGGCCATGCGCTTGGCCCACAAAACCGCATCAATGCCGGTGGCCTCGCGCCCGCCATGGGTAAATATTTCGAACTTGTCCGGGCCAACGGTTTTGGCATCAATCGCCACCACAATGCATTGGCTGCCAAATTTTTCCGCCGCTTCGCGTACGAATTCGGGGTTTTTAACCGCGGCCGTATTAATGGATGCCTTGTCGGCCCCGGCCAGCAAAAGCTTTCTTATATCATCAACCGTGCGCACCCCGCCGCCCACGGTTAGCGGCATAAAACATTGTTCGGCAGTTTTGTTAACAACTTCAAATATTGTTTCACGGTTTTCATGTGATG
>JAOULV010000366.1 GCA_029881835.1 Rhodospirillaceae bacterium | reverse complement strand
CAACCGCTTGAAAAAGTGCCCGCGTTTTTTGAAACCATCGGCGTAAAAAACCTTGAGATTCATTATGACGACAAGGGCAAAATCTCCAGACTGATGGGGGTCAAAGGCCTGCCCACCACGGTGCTGATAAGGCACGATGGTTCGGTGCTGGGCAGTGTTTCGGGGATGGTGGAATGGGACGCCCCCGAGGTGGTTTCATATTTGGCCCGTATTCTTGGCGCTAAAGCCCAGAAATAAACGCAATAATCCCATAAAAAACATAAGGTTATAACCGCTAAACCCTTCATAGTACTGTTGAATGGTGTGGGTTATTGCTGTTAGAATATTAGAATTGATAAAAACGGTGCGGGGGCATTGTTTAAGTTTAAGTTTTCACCGTTAATTTATTTTTTCTGCCTGTTTTAAGCGGCGCAAGCAATTCACACTTCACCGTACCCCCCCATGAAACCATAGCTATGCTTTGCAAAGGAACGGGCAACCATGCCCAATCAAAAAAAACCAACTGCCCAAAAAAATAAATCCCCGGGCAAGGGCACCAAGGGCGTAAAAATGCCCAAGCGCCCCGCGGGAAGCGTGCAGGGCAAAAAAAATGCCCCGCAGACAGGTTCGGTTCTTGGCGATTGGATATGGGAAGCAAACGACAAAAATGAAATAATTTTTGTTTCAGACAGGTTCGGCAAAACGACCGGCATTAACCCGGAAAACATTATTGGAAAAACCATCCAAGAAATAAGTTCTACTGATAAAAAATCCAAAACCGCAAACAGCTTTTTATTTGGCGCGGGCAAGCCTGCGGCAATAAACGATTTGCCCTGCGCTTTAAAAGATACTGGGGGAAACAATTTCAGGTTTGTGCTTTTTGCTTCGCCCGTTTTCGATAAAAAAAATAAATTCAGTGGTTATAGAGGAAGGGCACAAAATATAACCCCATCAATAGAAAAGGATGCCCCACAGGCAAGCAAGCAAAATGATCATGCCCTGCTTGGTGGTAACAATAAATATTCTAACCAAGAAGCTTTTGTTATTTACGATAACAAAGGAAAAGTAATTGGTGCCAGTGAAGCATACTTGGAAATTTATCCCGAACTAAGGGGGGTGATAACGCCGGGCGCTGACCTAAAAGATATTTTGGCAGAAACCGCGACACATATGGGAATTTCCCAAGATGACAATAGCGCCGCCAATTGGGTGCAGGAAAAATTGCAAGAGCGCCTTTCGCCAAAAGGCGAAGCCAAGGAAATATATCGTAGCGGCAAATGGTGGCGCATAAATGAACACGTTACCGACAATGGCAACATACTTTGTTTGCACACAAACATTTCCGGCCAAAAAGAAATGGAAAGCTCGCTTTTGGATGCGGAAACGCGTTATCGCAAATTGGTTGAGCTTGCGCCTGATCTAACTTGCGTTATTTCCGATGGAATAATAACCCTTATCAATTCGGCCGGGGCCAAGGTGCTGGGCGTTGATACGGTTGATGAATTGTTGGGGCAATACTTTTACAAATTTGTGCACAATGATTTCAGGGATATCATTCAAAATGAATTGCAAGCATTGCTTGATGAAACGTGGATGCCAATTCGTCTTGTGCGCAGTGATGGGGTGGTGATTGACGCCGAACTGGCAGCCATGCCCATATCGGAAAGTTCGGTTAATACCGTAATGCTGGTTGCCCGCGACACGTCTGATAGAAAGCGCGCGGTTGAAGCCCTAATCACGCGCGATGACCATTTGCGCGGCATAATGGATACCGTTATTGATGGCATCGTGACGATTGATAGCGTTGGTATTGTTCAATCATTTAATAAATCAGCCGAACGTATTTTCGGGTTTATGGCGCACGAAGTTATTGGAAAAAACATCAGCGCCTTAATGCCCGAACCATACCATAGCGAA
>JAOULV010000365.1 GCA_029881835.1 Rhodospirillaceae bacterium | reverse complement strand
GACATTGAAGCCGCCGGGTCAACGGCCGAAATCTCGATTTTGCCGTCTTCGCGCTTTTGCACAACCACGTTACACGGAAGCATGGTGCCGATTTTGTTTTCAGATTGCAGTGCCTTGTAGGCATATGACGGGTTACATGCACCCAAAATGGTATATGGGTTAATGTCTTTATCAATCTTTTCTTTCATGGCTTTTTGCACATCAATTGTGGTTAGCACGCCAAAGCCTTTTTCTTTCAGGGCTGCGGTTGCGTGCTCAATAGCGGCATCAAAATCCATGTCTACGGTGGTGGTAAAGTGATAGCTCATAAGTAAATCCTTTGAATGATAGGTTTGTTTGCAAACAATATCGGCCTTAAAAGCGCTGTTTTCCTTCTGGAAAAATAGTTCAATAAACCGACGTTGGGCAATAAATGGGTCGGTCGGAACAAAAAGGCAAGCCCTTACACCTGAAACTAGTGAAAAATTGGTATTTTGCCCCGTTGCCGCCACCTCAAAGCACTGCTAACCTTGGTATTATGGGTGTTCAGGAATTTCAGATTCTATCTAAATATAACCAGTGGGCCAACCGCAGGATTTTTGACGTTGTAAAAACCCTTCCCGATGATACCTACCGCAAGGATATGGGTGCATTCTTTGGATCAATCCACGCGACACTGAACCATATTTTGGTAATAGACCGCCTTTGGTCGAGCCGAATAATGGGTGAATACCACGGAATTAAATCTCTGGACCAAATACTGCATGACGATTTGGAAGCTTTGCGTAAAGACCGCGAAATAATGGATGAACACATTATTCGCCTGACCGGGCGCCTGACCGCAGGGATGGATGGCGGACTTAATCGCGAGGTCTATTATCGGATGTTAAAAGGTGGAGAAAAGCATGTTTCCCCTGCGCGCCATATATTGTTGACGCTGTTTAACCATCATACCCATCACCGCGGGCAAGTGCATTGCATGTTGACCCAATCGGGCGTTAAGGACATACCGCCTTTGGACATTATTTTTTATCTGCGCGAAAACGATGAGATCTGATGGAATCCAAGGCGGCATAAAGCCTAATCTGTTTCGGCAAATTCCAGCCAATTTTCATTAATTTTTATCAAATAATGCGCCAAGATTGCGCCATATGGTCTTTTTTTAATCTGTGATGTAATATCCAATACCAAGACGGTAACAAAGCCGCATAATTGTCAGCACCAAGGAGTATTCGCATGCCGGTAACAACTACCCGGCGCCATAAGGCGATAGCCGTTTTTGCGGGTGTTATGCTCAGCCTGTATGCTGGCGAGGCCAGCGCACTGTGCGCTGACACGTCTGAATTTGCCGCAATTAAATCACGAACACTGCAAAGCGAGCTTATGGTAAGCGGGCTGGTTTGCGGTCAGCGCGATAACTACAACAACTTTGTAAAAAAATTCAGGCCAACCCTTATTGGCTATGGCAAACATCTTAGATCATATTTTTCAAATACTTTTGGACAAGATGGCGAGCGACGTCTCAATAAATTTGTTACCCGTACCGCTAATTCAGCGTCCAGCAAAAGCGTTACGGATTCTTCATTTTGCAATCGCACCTTGGAAAAATTTGATAGACTTGACGGCATTGATGTTGGTTCTTATGAAAAGTTCATAAAATCAATCACCCCGGTTATACCAAAAGATGCAACCGCCTGCACCGAAACCGCTTCCGCCGTGCCTGATGGCCCCATACCAGTTCAATAAATAATTTTTCACATATTTTGCGAAACAAAAAAGGCGTCCTTCGTTTTGAAGAACGCCTTTTGTAATTTGCACCGTGGTGTGCGTTTTATGGCATCACTATTTCGACCCGCCTGTTCTGCGGTTCACGTACGCCATCACCAGTGGCAACCAACGGTTCGGTTTCGCCTTTGGC
>JAOULV010000364.1 GCA_029881835.1 Rhodospirillaceae bacterium | reverse complement strand
CAAGGGGTGGTGGTCCAGATAACAACGCTTGCGCCGCTTAGCGCGGAAACCGGGCTGGAGGCAACAGGGAAGCGGACAAAAATTGTGGGTGAACGATGGTCGTGGTATTCGACCTCGGCCTCGGCCAGCGCGGTTTTTTCCACCACCGACCACATTACAGGCTTTGCGCCCTTATAAAGCGAACCGTTCATCAAAAATTTGCCCAGTTCCGCCGCGATTTGCGCCTCGGCCTTAAAGGTCATGGTCAGGTATGGCTTATCCCAGTTGCCGATAACCCCCATGCGTTTGAATTCTTCGCGTTGCACGTTTATCCAGTGATTGGCGAATTCACGGCATTCTTTGCGGAACTCGACCACGTCAACCTGGTCTTTGTCTTTGCCTTCTTTGCGGTATTTTTCTTCAATCTTCCATTCAATCGGCAGGCCATGACAATCCCAACCGGGAACATAATCGGCGTCTTTACCCAACATTTGCTGCGAACGGTTGATGGTATCTTTCAATATTTTATTTAAAGCATGGCCTATGTGCAGGTGGCCGTTGGCGTATGGCGGGCCGTCATGCAAAATGAACTTTTCCCGGCCCTTGCCCTGTTCACGGTGGCGGGAATAAAGGTCAAGCTTTTGCCAATGCGCCAACATATCCGGTTCACGCACGGGCAGGTTACCGCGCATGGGGAATTCAGTTTTTGGCAAAAATACCGTGTTTTTATATTCGATAGTCATTTTTGTCTTTCTTTGGCTTCTTTATCTTTTTTCTTGGGCAAGTATTTCACGCGCCTGGTCACAGTCTGCGGCTATTTGTGCCTTCAATTCATCTAATCCGTCAAACTTCATTTCCGGGCGCAGATACTCAATCAGCCTGACCCGCATATGTTTACCATATAAATCGCCATCAAAATCGAAAAGGTAAACCTCCATCAGTTCATGCTTGCCATCAAACTGTGGACGGTAGCCAAAACTGCCTGCCCCATCCATCCATTTGGTATCCAAGCCTTCATCGATGCCAGCCTGCACCGCATAAATACCGGTGGCGGGATGCAAATAATCACCCATGGTCAGGTTGGCGGTGGGAAAGCCAAGTTCACGGCCACGTTTATCGCCATGTTCGACCCGGCCTTCAATTTCAAACGCCACGCCCAATATTTCGGCGGCCGCGCGTGGGTTGGCAGCTTTTAATTCGTTTCTGACCCGGGTGGATGAATAAACAATGCCGTTTGCATCTTTTACCGCTGGCACGGCGGTAAAACCGAAACCTTTTTCCCGCCCGCGCTTTAACAATAAATCCGGGTTGCCGCCCCGGCCGCGACCGAATTCAAAATCATAACCCGAAACCACATGGCACGCGCCAAGACCGTCTAATAACACCTTTTGAATAAAATCATCGGCATCAAGGGATGCGAATTCTTTGTCAAAATGCTGCACCAATATTTGATCAACGCCCATTTCTTCAATCAGGCGCATTTTGGTACGCATGGTGGTAAGGCGAAACGGTTCGCTGTCGGGCCTAAAAACAGATGTCGGGTGCGGCTCAAACGTCAGCACCGCCCACGGCACGCCCAAGGCCCGCGCGGTGGTTCCGGCCTCATGGATTACCTGCTGGTGACCCTTGTGCACGCCGTCAAAATTGCCAACGGCAACTACCACGCCGCGGGCATCAGGGGGCAGGTCGGTATAGTGTCTAAATATCCGCATCAGGCGAGAATAAGTGTCAGCCACAGTGCCGTGGGTCAAGAAAAAACGCCTAAAATATGGGGCGATTGCTTAAATTTAAGCCCTTTTGGGTGCCATGACCGTGGCCACCCCGTCCAAAACCACTTTTTCTGCCACTTCGCAGGTGGTTTTTAGCACGACAAAGCCTTTTTCCGGGACCAATTCCACCACCTCGGCCATGGCAACCACCGTG
>JAOULV010000057.1 GCA_029881835.1 Rhodospirillaceae bacterium | reverse complement strand
AGAAATTGAATTTGACCTGCTGGGTCTTTATAGCGGGGTGGCATTGGCCGACAAAAGCATTAGCAACACTGCCACCGATGTCGATATGATTATTCTTTATCGTCGTGCCATACTTGATTACTGGTGCGAAACTGACGAGGATCTTTCCCATTTGGTGCGCCATGTATTAATACATGAAATCGGCCATCATTTTGGTTTTAGCGATGAAGACATGGAACGAATTGAAAACAGCCTTGAGCCAGTACAAACAAGCCTTGAGCCAGCACAAACAAGCGACACATTTAAATGACAGCTGAAAAATTACCCCACTGCCCAATTTGCCGCAAAACCGGGATGAGCGTTATGGATCTTCCGGCCCAAAGCGCGCGCAAGCAAATTAGTGCGGTGTTCGGGGTGGAAGTTCCGGGTGAAATTAAAATACCTGATTATACGATGTTACAATGCACGGGCTGTGGCTTGGTCTATGCCAACCCGATGATAGCGGGCGGGGCTGATTATTACGGTTGGATAACCGCGCAACCCAAATATAGCGCCGGGCAAAGATGGGAATGGGGTAAAATCGCAACGGCACTTGCAAACCGCACTGGCAAAACCCGCGTGCTGGAAGTTGGTTGTGGTAACGGCAAGCTTTTGCAATTTTTATCAGCAAATAAAAATCTGGTTTTAAGCGGCGTTGATGTAAGCGAACCATCGGTCAGGCTGGCAACGGAAAAAGGCCTTGATGTGCGCTTGGTTGATTTTTCCAATCCCGACACATCACTGGATAAAAATGAAATCTATGACGTTATAATTCTAAGCCACGTGTTAGAGCACGTTTCCGACCCGTTGGGCGTAACCCGCGCCTTGGCCTCGCACCTGAATGCGGGCGGGGCAATTTTTGTATCGGTTCCTTATTCCCCCATGAGCCGCGAATTAGACGGCTGGGATATTCAAAACCTGCCGCCCCATCATTTGACCAGATGGAACAAAAGCTCGCTTGAATGTCTGGGGCTGGAACTGGGGCTGGAACTTTCCCTTGAAACCGCCAAGGCAAAATCACCGTTCAAGCGTGCGGTTCAAGATACCTGTGGGCGGGTTTTGGGCAATAAGCACCCCGGCACATTTGCCCGCATGCGCGCGGTTTTGGGCAATTTCAAAATGTTTGTCGATTTTTACAATCGCCATCGCAATCGTGAATTTATCGGCACCAGGCCCGCGGGCGATACGGCGCTGGCCGTATTTAATAAAAAATAATGGGCAAATGGTGGCGGCCTTAGGGGAATCGAACCCCAAACGCGAAGCGGCCCTGATCGCGCGCAAGGACAGCGCGCAAGGGTCGCGTGCGTAATAATATAACAGGGGTTCGTGTTTGTTATTGGCGAAATGGTGGAGCCGAGGGGAATCGAACCCCTGACCTCGTCATTGCGAACGACGCGCTCTCCCAACTGAGCTACGGCCCCTTAAGCTTGGGAATTATCGGCGGTGTTATGCGCTTTTCGGCTTATTTTTGTCAAGCATATCTAATGGCTGGCCGGTGGCTTCGCGCCCTTGCGGGGGGGCGGGTTTTAAGGGTAGTTTGTCCTTAAATCTTTCAACCAGACCATCAATTCAATCTTTAAAAAAGACGCAGGGTTTTAAAGCAAATGGACGTAATTATTGTTCCCTTCATTAAATTGGTTCTGACCATTATCAACCTTTATGTCTGGGTGGTGGTGGCCAGCGTGGTGCTTAGCTGGTTGGTGGCGTTTGGGGTGGTCAATACGTCTAACCGTTTTGTTTATACGATTGGCGATGTCATCCACCGCATAACCGAACCATTACTTCGCCCCATTCGCAATATTTTACCCGACATGGGCAATGTCGATTTATCGCCGGTGGCATTAATAATGCTGTTGTGGTTCAGCGAAAGCATGCTGATACAGCTTTTGCTGAAGTTTTAATTTAACCGTTTTGGGTTGCAGGTAAATGAGCGAAGCAAAAATAATAGACGGAAAGCTTTTCGCCGAAGGCCTGCGCGCCCGCGTCGCGGCGGACGTTAGCAATTTAAAAAAAAATCACAACATCACCCCCGGGTTAGCGGTGGTATTGGTGGGTGATGATGCGGCAAGTCAGGTTTACGTAAAAAACAAAGGCGAACAAACCAAAGCCTGCGCCATGAATTCATATACCTTTCGTCTGCCGGCAAGCGCCAGCGAAGATGAATTATTAAACAAAGTTGATGAACTTAATAATGATGACGCGGTGCACGGTATTTTGGTGCAACTGCCATTACCCGCCCACATGAACGCAGATAAAGTCATTAACGCCATAAACCCGGCCAAGGACGTTGACGGTTTTCACGTAATCAATTCAGGTCTTCTTGCCACCGGGCAAGACGCCATGGTGCCGTGTACGCCATTGGGCTGTTTAATGTTAATTAAAGACGTTTTGGGAAATGACCTTTCGGGCAAGCGCGCGCTGGTATTGGGGCGTTCCAACATTGTCGGCAAACCGATGGCGCAATTGTTATTAAAAGAAAGCTGCACCGTCACCATTGCCCATTCACGCACGCTTGATTTGGCCGCCGAATGCGCGCGCGCCGATATTTTGGTCGCCGCCGTGGGCCGGCCTGAAATGGTAAAGGCCGATTGGGTAAAGCCCGGGGCCTGCGTAATTGATGTTGGCATCAACCGCATCCCGGCACCGGAAAAGGGCGAGGGCAAAACCCGGCTTGTCGGCGACGTTGATTTTGCCGATGTTAAATCGGTTGCCGGTTTTATAACCCCCGTTCCGGGCGGGGTCGGGCCGATGACCATTGCGGTATTGTTGGCCAACACGGTTAGCGCGGCCAAACGCATTCATAACATCGCAAGCTGATGCCCGGTTTTATAAAATTGGTTTATAATTACCCATGACCGATTTAATCATCACCATCGCAATTTTTATTATTGCCCATATGTTGCCGGCCATTGGGCCGTTGCGCCGCGGCATAATAAAAACCATCGGCAAAGCGCCGTACATTGTGGGTTTTTCTTTAATGTCCCTTGGCCTGTTGGGCTGGGTCGGCGTGGCCTATGCAAACGCGCCCTATATCGAACTGTGGGTGTTGCCCCGTTTTATGTTTTGGTTGCCAGCATTATTAATGCCGCTTGCGATAATTTTGCTGGTGGCGGTTTTTACCAACCCCAATCCATTGTCAATCGCGCTAAAAAGCGACGGCTTTAATGAAAATAAAATGGGCGTGGTTTCCATAACCCGCCATCCATTATTGGTGGCGCTGTTGTTGTGGTCGGTTTCACACATGGTAATTAATGGTGATATGGCATCGGTGTTATTGTTTGGGCTTTTCACCATAATGTCGCTGGGCGGGCCGGCCAGCATTGAAAAAAGAAAAAAACAAAAAATGTCGGCAGATCAATGGCAACGCTTAAGCGCGGCCACATCGTTTATGCCGTTTTGGGCCATGGTGGCGGGGCGTGCGCGGTTAAATATTGCCACCATTGGCTGGCCCACCATAGTGGCAGGGCTGGTGCTTTATGGGGTATTGTTTTATTTGCACCCGCATATAATTGGTGTTGTTCCATATCCATAAAATATTTAAACGGTTGTGTTATGGTTATTGCAGATTAAGGGGGGAAAATATGGAAAGCTTTAATGAACTGATAATTACCATGGGGGGGTTTGCGCTTACCCATTTTGCATTTTCAAGCGGACCTTTAAGAAAGCCGCTTGCAAAAATGATGGGCGCTAAAGGTTTTTCAATTTTTTATTCAATCGTTTCGCTGGTTTTATTTTTCTGGGCGGTTTCGGCTTATATTGACGCACCCCATGTTGAGCTTTGGCCGCTTTCAATGGTGGCTGGAATTTTTGCGGTGGTTATAATGCTGCCCGCATGCGTGTTTATAATCACGGGCTATTTCACCCCCAACCCGGTTTCCCTGATAGGGGTCAAGCATGTGCTTAAACCGGCCCAAGGCATAACCAAGATTACCCGCCATCCGGTAATGTGGGGCCTGAGCTTTTGGGCGCTGGCGCATATTTTTGCCAATGGCGATGTGGCCTCGATAATATTTTTTGGCCTATTTCTTTTGGTGGCCCTTGGCGGGGCGGCGCATTTGGATATGCGCACCCGAAAAAGGCTCGGGGAAAAATACGATACCCTGTGTAAGGAAAGCTCATTTGTGCCGTTTGCGGCAATTATTGCAGGGCGAACCAGCGTAAGCGTTGGTGAAATAGGCTGGTTACAGGTGCTGGGCGGCGTGGTGGTTTTTGGCGTATTGCTGGCGGCCCATGGGCCAGTTATCGGGCCTGACCTGCTTTCAAGATTTTAGGGTTAATTGATGCGTCAAGAACGCTAGTCAAAACCCGTGGCTGGTGGTAAAAGCCCTGCCTATGAGCGACCTAAAACACATCCGCAATTTTTCCATTGTTGCCCACATTGATCACGGCAAATCGACCCTGGCCGATCGCCTGATCCAGCATTGTGGCGGCCTGTCTGACCGTGAAATGAAAGAACAGGTCTTGGATTCCATGGATATTGAGCGCGAGCGCGGCATTACCATTAAAGCGCAGACCGTGCGCCTTAAATATAAAGCCCGCGATGGCGAGACATATTTGCTCAACCTGATGGATACCCCCGGTCATGTGGATTTTGCTTATGAAGTTTCGCGTTCGCTGGCCGCGTGCGAAGGCGCGTTGTTGGTGGTCGATGCTTCCCAAGGGGTCGAAGCACAAACATTGGCCAACGTTTATTTGGCGTTAGATAACAATCTAGAAATTGTTCCAGTCTTAAACAAAATTGATTTGCCCGCGGCCGAGCCTGAACGCATTCGCCAACAAATAGAAGACGTAATCGGCATCGATGCATCAGATGCGGTATTAACGTCGGCCAAAAGCGGCCTTGGCATCGAAGACGTATTAGAAGCAATCGTAACGCGCCTGCCCGCACCTACGGGCGACGCTACCGCACCATTAAAAGCCATGTTGGTTGATAG
Source organism: Rhodospirillaceae bacterium (assembly GCA_029881835.1). Classification (GTDB taxonomy): domain Bacteria; phylum Pseudomonadota; class Alphaproteobacteria; order Rhodospirillales; family Magnetovibrionaceae; genus DAOVVL01. Next base: position 2,695 of record JAOULV010000057.1, on the reverse strand, counting down.
CTGGTATGACGCGTATCTGGGCGTGATGATTTTGGTTCGGGTTAAACAAGGCATAATTAAAAAAGGGCAAAAAATTAGAATGATGTCCAACGGCGCATCCTATCAGGTTGAACAAGTTGGCGTGTTCACGCCCAAGGTTGAGAAAGTTTCTGAACTTGGCCCCGGCGAAATGGGCTTTATCACCGCCAGCATAAAAACCGTTGCCGACACCAACGTCGGCGACACCATAACAGATGACAAAAAACCGGCAGACAAAGCGTTGCCCGGTTTTAAGCCATCCGTGCCGGTGGTGTTTTGTGCGCTGTTTCCGGTTGATGCCGCCGACTTTATTGATTTGAAAGACAGCCTGGGCAAGCTTCGTTTGAACGACGCCAGTTTCGAATATGAAACCGAAACCTCTGCCGCGTTGGGTCAAGGTTTTCGTTGCGGGTTTTTAGGGTTATTGCATCTGGAAATTATTCAAGAACGTCTTGAACGTGAATTTAACCTAGACCTAATAACCACCGCGCCCAGCGTTGCATATAAACTGCACATGACCGACGGCAGCAATATTGATATGCACAACCCGGCAGACATGCCCGACCCGGTAAAAATTGAAACCATCGAAGAGCCGTGGATCAAAGCAACCATCATGGTGCCGGATGAATTTCTTGGCCCCATATTGGGCCTTTGCACCGAACGCCGGGGTGAACAGGTTGAATTGACCTATGTCGGCAACCGCGCCATGGCAGTTTATAATTTGCCATTAAACGAAGTTGTGTTTGATTTTTATGACCGGCTTAAATCAATCTCGCGCGGTTATGCCAGTTTTGATTACGAAATATCCGGCTATAAAGCGGGCGACCTTGCTAAAATATCAATTTTGGTAAATGCCGAACCGGTTGACGCACTTTCATTCATTGCTCATACCAGCCAGGCCGAAACCCGTGGACGCCAGGTGTGCGAACGGTTGAAAGATTTAATCCCGCGCCAGCTTTTCAAAATTCCTATACAGGCGGCAATCGGCGGCAAGGTAATCGCCCGCGAAACCATATCGGCCATGCGCAAAGACGTAACCGCAAAATGTTATGGCGGCGATATCACGCGTAAAAGAAAGCTGTTGGAAAAACAGAAAAAGGGCAAAAAGAAAATGCGCCAGTTCGGCAAGGTCGAAATACCGCAAACCGCATTTATCCAAGCCCTTAAAATGGGCGACGATTAAGCGCCATTACCCCAACATTGAAAACGGCATTGTTGTTATCTGGTCAATACCCGTTTCATCGGTGTTGTTTAATGGTTTGTGCGAATTTTTAATTTTAAGCCATCTGCCGGCGGCATAGGCCCGGCCCACGGCTTCGGCGGGCGGAATGTTTATGGCGCAGGCATCTAACGCGCCTAAAACAAGGGCGCGTTCAAGCATGGCGAAATCATCAACGTTGCACATGGCAATTATGGCAAGCTCTTTCGCTTTGATTGCGCGGGAAAAATGCGCCAGCACAATAGAGCCCGGCAAATGCGCCATATGCATATCCAGAAATAAAATGTCGAAATGCCATTTATTAAATAATGGCTCAATTTCACGCGCGTCCGATGTTGCGCGCACAGCGAAATTTGGGTTGGTGTTAAGTGCCTCTTCAAAGGCGCTGGCCCGGGTTGGCAGGTCGTAGGCCAAAAGTATTTTTAAGCGTCGGGCATCTTGATTTGCCGTTTGGTTTTCCGGTTTATGGAGCATTTTTATTACCTCGTTATAACCGGTAATGATGCACACCCCATGCCAAAACTGCCGCCCGCCAGCAGAAATTAAAATTTGTGATAATGTGTTGTTTTATAAGAAAAAATACACATCGCGCGAACGGCTGTAGCGCTGGCACAACCCTAATCATATGTAAATAATCGCGAATTGCGTTTCAAAATGCGCGCAGCGCAGAAGGCGGCAAACGATAAGGCTTTAATCGGCCTTGTTATTTGGTTTATTGGGCGGGGTTTTTGTTTCTTCGTCATCATCAACCTCGATGTGCTCGTCCGCCATATCCAAACCCGCCGGTTCGGTGCGAATATGGGTCGAAGGCATAACATCATCACCTTGGGATTCGTCGCTCATGCCTTCTTCGTTGGCGCGCTTGGCCAGTTCATCATATAAAAACACCGCTTCTTCATGGTTTTTGTCCGCGTCAACATCGTGATCGCGAAAGAAAAGAGCGAGAAAAAGCCCCGGAACCCCAAACAAAAGCCACCCCGGCAAAAGCATAAACATTTCTACCGTGCGCCAATCTGAACCCAGAATGCCTACGCCATCATCGCGAAATTGCTCTAATGTTTCGGGTGATAATATTTCCCAGACCTCAACAATAGGCATGTACATCCGCAATTGTTTGGCTATGCCTTGGGCGGCAATTTCTGCGGCACCGGAAATAAATGCCAGTGCCAAAAAACCAATGCCGATGATGAACAGTCCGCGTTTCATGGTTTTGATAATAACCACAAAACGGGCTCTCAGACTATGATGTTAAGCACGCACGTATTGTGGGGGTTTTTATGGGCACAATTGCGGGGAATTGGTTGCCCATAACTTTACTTGAATTGTGCTACGGCGTTGGTCTAAGTTCTGCCCCGAGCCTCAGCGGAGGGGTGGCCGAGTGGCTGAAGGCGCACGCTTGGAAAGCGTGTATGCGGGAAACCGTATCGAGGGTTCGAATCCCTCTCCCTCCGCCATTTA
>JAOULV010000363.1 GCA_029881835.1 Rhodospirillaceae bacterium | reverse complement strand
TCTTGTGCGGGTTTGAACTATGGTTGCTTAAACGCCTGAAGTGGATATAAACCACATTCTAGCCAAAGACATACTTGTTTAAGATACTGGTTGCTAATCACTTTATTGATGGAATGATCAATGGCGCTTAAATCTGTCTTGCCTACACAACCACCTAGTTCAGGTGGTGGGGCTTCGTTGAAGTTTTGGACAATTTTCCCTGGCGCATTCACCCCAACTGAGTGCCGGCAGCTAACGGATCTGTTTAAAACTATTGACGCAACCAACGGCGGGCTTGTTGCCGGGCGCTTTGATCAAAAAGTCCGCCAATCATCTATTGTTTGGCTGCCGGAAAATAAAGAACTGGCGTGGGTAGAAAAGCGCATAGCCAATATAACCGCTGAGGCCAACAGGCAGGATTTCAATTATGCCCTGGAAGGTTTTGAAGAACAGTTACAAATTGCTGCTTATGGCCAAAATCACTATTACGACTGGCACATAGATCGCGGTAAAGGAAGCGTTGCCGGAAGGCGCAAACTTACAATTTCTGTTCAACTAAGCGACCCCGAGCAATACATCGGTGGCGCGCTGGAAATAAACGCCGACGGGCACCCGTTTCAGTCGCCACGCGATCAGGGAACCGCAATAGTATTTAGCGCCAATACCCTTCATCGGGTAGAGCCTATAATAAACGGCACGCGCTATTCGTTAGTGGCATGGGTGCACGGTCCGGCATTTGTATAAGAACAAAAATCGAAAACGGCGGAATAAATAATGTCAAAGATAAAAAAACTTCCATATAACCATGAAGATGGATTTTGTTTAATTGAAATTCGCTTAAACAAAATACAACAACTTTTTTCATCGCTTGACCCTGCCCCGTTTCGCGAACGCGACCTTGATCCGGCAGCGGAATCATACATTGTTCACGCGGTAAAAGACTTCCCCCATAAGTTGCCAATGAAAATTGTTCTATTTATGCCTGAAGCAGAACTGGCAACCACAGATGTAACCCTAATATCAAATGCGGTGCGTAATTTTTTTGCTTATCGCAAAACTGTAATTCTTGAAGACTTAAAAACCCTGCTCCATGGCGGGTGGATTTCATTTGTAATTGCGCTGGTTTTTTTGATGTCGTGTCTAATGTTACGCCAAATGGTTGAAAAGTTATTTTCAGGAACCATGGCTGTTGTCGCCAACGAAGGGTTGCTAATTATGGGTTGGGTCGCGATGTGGCGGCCTATTTATATTTTTTTGTATGAATGGTGGCCTTTTATTGGACGCATCCGCATATATGACAAGCTAAAAGATATTTCGGTCGAACTTCGCCCACTGGAATGATTTTGTGTTGCCGTATTTAATAGCGATTGTACTAACCAAAAGATAATAAAGCAGATACAATTTACCTATGTTTGCAACCGTAATAACAATTTCCGCACTGCTGCTTGCAGTTTTTGGCATGAACCTTGGCTTTGGCTTGCAGGCAACCCTGCTTGGGGTTCGTGCCGGATTAGAGGCATTTGCACTACCGATGATTGGCGCAATAATGGCGCTTTATTATGTCGGCTATATTGGCGGATCTCTTTTTGGCCCAAGCTTAATAAACCGCATTGGTCACATTCGAACCTTTGCGGCGCTTGCTTCAATAGCTTCGGCCGCAACGCTGGTACACGCAATTTTTGTCGACCCGTTTACATGGATGGCGCTTAGAGCCATTACCGGGTTTTGCCTGGCCGGGTTAATTATTGTGTCGGAAAGCTGGTTAAATCAGGCATCCAATAACACCAACCGCGGCAGCGTTCTTTCCACCTACATGATTGTTACCTTGGGTGCCACCGCCATCAGCCAGTTTTTACTTAACGCCGCACCACCCGAAGGAAGCAACCTGTTCATTTTGGTTTCCGTTTTGGTATCGCTTTCTTTGG
>JAOULV010000362.1 GCA_029881835.1 Rhodospirillaceae bacterium | reverse complement strand
ACGGCGGGTTCTGTTTTTGGCGTGGGAAACGTTGTTTCCGGTCTGTACGCCACGACCTGTGAGGTCACATTTTCTGGCCATTTTTAGGCTCCTTGAGAATTCTTAAAAATTTCGTTCCACCGCTTTAGATGCAAGCGGTCTGGATGGGCGGTTTTTAGGGAATTAGAGCCACCCCGTCAAGCCCCAAAGGGCCATCTGGTGGAAGATTGGCCTAAAAACAGGCTTTTTTTCAGCTTCCTTCAGTTTTCCCTCAAGTGCCCATGGCTTTTTTCAGGTTTTCATCCAATTTGTCCAAAAACTGGGTGGTGGTCATCCATTTCTGGTCAGGCCCTATCAAAATGGCCAGATCCTTGGTCATAAAGCCCGATTCCACGGTTGAGACGCAAACACGCTCAAGGGTTTCGGCAAAATCGGTTACTTCCGGCGTGCCGTCAAACTTGCCCCGGTAGGCCAAGCCTTGGGTCCAGGCAAAGATGGAAGCAATCGGGTTGGTTGAGGTTTCCTTGCCCGCCTGATGCTGGCGATAGTGCCTTGTAACGGTGCCGTGTGCGGCCTCGGCCTCGATGGTGTTGCCATCGGGGGTCATCAACACAGAGGTCATCAGCCCAAGCGAGCCAAAGCCCTGGGCCACGGTATCGGACTGCACGTCGCCATCGTAGTTTTTACATGCCCAGACATATTCACCCGACCATTTCATGGCAGAGGCCACCATGTCGTCAATCAGGCGGTGTTCATAGGTAATGCCGGCGGCTTTGAATTTGTCTTTGAATTCGGTGTCAAACACTTCTTGGAACAAATCCTTAAAGCGCCCGTCATAGGCCTTAAGAATGGTGTTTTTGGTTGAAAGGTAAACCGGCCAGCCAAGGTTAAGGCCGTAATTAAAGCAAGATTGAGCAAAGCCGCGAATGCTTTCGTCTTCATTAAACATCGACATGGCAACGCCGCTTGCGGGAAAGTTATGAACCTCGCGTTCAATTACCTCGCCATTATCGCCTTCAAACTTGACCGTAAGTTTGCCGGGGCCGGGAACCACAAAATCGGTCGCGCGGTATTGATCGCCATAGGCATGACGACCAATAACAATTGGCTTGGTCCAGCCCGGAACCAGACGCGGAACGTTTTGGCAAATAATCGGCTGGCGAAAAATTGTGCCGCCAACAATATTGCGAATTGTGCCGTTGGGCGAACGCCACATTTTTTTAAGGCCAAATTCTTCAACCCGGGCTTCATCGGGCGTGATGGTCGCGCACTTAACCCCTACCCTATACTTTTTAATAGCCTCGGCTGCATCGATGGTTATTTGGTCTTCTGTTTCGTCGCGCTTTTGTACGCTAAGATCAAAATATTTCAAATCAACATCAAGATAAGGCAGGATCAACTTGTCCTTGATGAAAGACCAAATGATACGGGTCATTTCATCGCCATCCATTTCAACAATGGGATTTTTGACCTTTATTTTTGACATTGTTTTTCTCCTGCAAAAATTTGTGTGCCCGGCGCTTTGGCCGCTTCAAGCAAAGCGGGGTTCAAGGGGCGCAAAGTAAGGTGACAAGGCCATTTTGACAAGTCGCTACAAGGGGTGCTTCAGAGGGGCGGTGCTGGTTTTTATTGTTCATTGGCGCTTTTTTGAAAAAATATGCGATTAAAAAAGTATATCCATTTGAAAAATATGGGTTTTTTTCAAAAAACTTTATCGGTTGGCGTCGCGCCCGGCAATCACCACATAACACCCAACAAATACCAACACCGCGCACAGGCGGGGAAACTTCATCAGGAGGCATTTAAGCCGTGGTTAACGCGCGCCCACCCATAGGCAAGTTTTTTAGAGAAAGGCCAATACCCAAACGCGCCAGAATTTTGTCAAAATTCTTGGCGCCGGGCGCATTGTTGCTGCCCAAAACTTCGC
>JAOULV010000056.1 GCA_029881835.1 Rhodospirillaceae bacterium | reverse complement strand
CCGCTGGTGCGCTGCCATAAATTTAATGAAATGCTTCCTTGTGCCTCTGCGTGCCGAAGCATTTGTTCAGAAATGATTTGTGACACAAAGGACATGGTTGCCTGATGGATCTTAGCCCGTTTTACAGTTTTGGGAACAATGATTTGGATGATGCGCATGATAACGCCAAACCCGATGGCGATGGCAAAACCAAAATGCGCCATGGCTGCGCGCTGATACTCAACCAAGCCAGAGAAAAAATTGTAAGCGGGTGTAAAAACAAAAACCCCGACCATATCGACAGTGGCCTTTCTATGGTGTGCCCTATTTTTCGTTGCGCCCTTATAAATATCGGTTTGCCCTGTGCCGAAAATTGCAACGCCAGCTTGGGCGAACTGGGAAATTTGTTGCAAGATGAAGAATAGGGCGTTCATTGATTTAAGCGTCCTTGCCGCTGTCGCCGGTTACGGTTGCAAAGCGGCGCAATATGCCATCAACCCGGCTTTCAAGCCCGCTGTCGGCACCGGGGTTGATTTGGCTATTTTTTCTAAGGTCGGAAAGTGCGGTATAAAGGGTGATCATTTCATCTACAATCCTTACCCCCCGGTTGGCGGCGTTGGCGTGCAGGTAAGCAAGCTTTACCTTTAAAACCAAAACGTCGAGATCAACCGGTTTGTGCAAGAAATCAAAAAATGAATTATCTTTTACGCCCTCGCGGAAAGACTGGATGGCGACCCGTTGGTCGTCTGAGCCGGTCACCATTATTATGGGTTTAAAAAACCCCTGACGGCGCAGTTGGGTAAGGGCCGAAAGGCCACCTTCCTCGCCCGGTGGCATGCGGTAATCAAGCACCAAAACGTCGGGGTCAATACGGGTGGCTTCAATAATGGCGCTGGTGCCATCGGTGGCCGTATCAACGCTAAAACCGTCATTTTCTAGGCGGAATTTATATATGCCCAAAACATCCTCATCATCGTCGGCGAGCAGTATTTTGACCTTATCCATTTGAAATCCTTAGATTGTTTTTAATTTTTAATAAAATCACAGGTTGTATATTGTGGTGGAAAACGGTGTTTACAAGGGGTTTTTATAAAATTAATACAATTATTCTAACCTGTTGAAGAATATGGATAGATTGCGATAGTTGATGCAGCCTGCGCCCGCTTTACGCTTTTGTTGCGCACGCTATTGTGCTCGGATATACCGGGTACCTGTTGCAAGCGCCCGCCAAGCCAACCACCCCATAAAGTGAGTAAAGCCAAACCAAATGTCTGAAGAAAAACAAAAAATATTTAAACCGCGCCCGGTCAGCGGCTACCCCGAATGGCTTCCCGAAGAGCGCCTGGTTGAGCTTCGCTGGATTGATGAAATTCGCTCGGTTTTTGAATCTTATGGTTTTTGCTCAATCGAAACCCCGTCAGTCGAAGAAGTTGACGTACTGGTGGCCAAAGGCGGCGATGCCGATAAAGAAATATATGCACTAAAACGTTTACATGAAGACCCTGATGCCCGCTCCGATGCCCGGGTTGCGCTACATTACGACCTGACGGTTCCGTTGGCGCGTTACGTTGCCCAGCATTATGGCGATTTGGTTTTTCCGTTTAAACGCTATCAAATACAAAAAGCATGGCGCGGCGAACGCCCACAAGAAGGGCGCTTTCGCGAATTTTTGCAATGCGATATCGATGTCATAGACAACGATAACCTTTCCATCGAATTCGATGCGGAAATGCCGGCCATTGCCTATGAAATTTTTCAGCGTCTTAATGTTGGCAATGTCACCATCAACATAAACAACCGCAAAATATTGCAAGGTTTCTATAGCGGGCTTGGCTTAAGCAACGTTATCGAGGTTATCCGCATAGTCGATAAAATGGACAAAATCGGCCCAGACGGGGTGGGCAAGCTTCTTCTTGATGAATTGAGGCTGGATGGCGAAATGGTAGCCAAGTGCCTGTCGTTGGCAAAAATAAGAACAAATGATTCAAGCTTTGTTTCTGCGGTGCGTGCACTGGGAATAGAAAATGAAACCTTGGACGAAGGTTTGACTGAGCTTGAATTTGTAATGAACGCGCTATCGCATATTCCGCCCGGGGTGGTGTTTGCCGATCTTTCTATTGCGCGCGGTTTTGATTATTACACCGGCACGGTATATGAAACCAAGCTTGCCGATTATCCTGATTTCCCGTCAATTTGTTCTGGCGGGCGTTATGACAATCTTGTTTCCAGTTACATGAACAAACGTCTTCCGGGCGTTGGGTTTTCTATTGGTTTGACGAGAATATTTGTCAAGTTACTAAAAGAAGGAAAGCTTGATATTGGTGCCAAAAGCCCGACTGCGGTTATGGTGGCACAGTTACCCGAAAGCGATAGGGCATTAGCTGCGACCACCGCCCAGCAACTTCGTGCGCGCGGCATTAATGTTGAAATGTATCACGAGCAAGGAAAGCTAAAAAACCAACTGCGTTATGCCGAACGCAAAGGAATAGCTTTTGTGTGGTTTCCGCCCGTTGATGACAATGGTATGCACGAGGTCAAGAACATGGCAACCGGCGAACAGGTAACGGCCGATATCGCCACATGGCGACCTTAAAAACCTCTAAAAACCCCAATAAAATTAAGCAAAATCAAATAATTAACAATTTTTTCCTGAGCGGGATTATTTCCCCTGGCTTTGGCGTTGTCTATGTAACAAACAACACTTTTAAAAACGCTCTTGGCCCGCAGGGAAAAAATGAAGTTTTTCAATTTTAAAAACATTTTACTGACCATCATCGTAACTGCCGGGTTGGCGATTTTTGCTTCTTTTGCCGCAACCGCCATGCCGCTTGGTGTTGCCGTTGGTTCGGTGCATGAATCCGTTGGTGAAACATTTGCCAAACGTGCGGTTGGTGTGGTTTACGAAAAAAACGCGGGCGATTTGGTTGGTGCCGGGGAAATACTTGCAACTGGTAAAAATTCATCCATGACGGTTCAGTTTATGGACGCCACAACCATGACCCTTGGCAGTGAGGCCGAGGTTACGGTTGACGAGTTGATTTACGACCCTGATGGAAACAAAAACGACAACAGCCTTGTAATAAGTTTGGCCCAAGGAACATATTATTATGCTTCCGGTCACATTAAAAAAGAAAACATAACCATACTGACCCCGACCGCAACAATTGGAATTCGCGGTACCGAGCTTGCCATTAAAATTGATAGCGATGGCACAACTTCGGTTGGCGTGGTGAAGGGCGCAGCAATTATGCGCGCACGCAACAAAGAAAGGCGCATGGACAGAGCCAGTGAGCGCTCAAGCAAACCAACCGTCTTCATAGATGTGGGCTCCACCGGAAAAATTGAAAAAGATGGCGAATTGTCCACCCCGTTTGGCGGAATTGACCTTACGGGTGATGACGAGGTTGACCGCAAAATACCAGGCGTTGCCGGATGGATTGATAGCGAAGATCGTGATGAGGTTGAGCTGGCCAGTAACGAACACGGTCATGATCAAGAAATAGACGATCATCGGGGCGGTGAATTTGATGATGAGTACCAAATGGCATCTCGTGAATCCGGCGATGATGATGCTTATGAAGGGCGATCAGAATCAGAAAATGAAAGCCATGATTCAGATGACACAGATGTTTCCGAAAATGACAGCGAAAATGAAGGCGACGATGGCGACGACGATAGCGGAGATGACGGTGACGACGACGATGGCGGTGACGATGATGATTCATCAGAATCTGATCGTGAAAGCTCACACGGTGAACGCGACAAGGGTGATAGTGACCACGATTAAAAATATTGTTAGCTAAAGTACGTTTTCTAAAATCACCCGCAAATTAGCCGCAATAGCAGAGATGGACAAAACCATGAAGCCCCTAAAGGCTATCATGTTAAAAAAACCATCTTCAAAAAAATCTTTGTTTGACGCACCTGTTTGGTAATTTACGTACTGCGACGCTGTTTCGTAAGTTATTGATTGGTTGTCGTTGCTGGGTGCAGACTTGTAGCTCATCTTTTTTGTCCCTGTTTGTATTTTTTTATTAATTTTGTTTAATGCATATCTTTTTCGCCAAATCCGGCGATGGTTCTGTAAACGCCCTTGGCTTGCATTGGGGATACGCCATATCTTTTAGCGACAGATTTTATCAATGCATCTTCAGGTTTTGCCGGGGCAAGCAGTAGGCCTGATTTTCCCAACAGATCAATTAGTGCCAAGGAAGAGGAAAACGGATCGCTTTTTAAAGACGGGTTCCTGGGGGCTTGGTACCCGGATGAGATGGCATTTGTGGGGGGCTTGGTGGCCATCATCGGTATCCTTTTTTTGCGATCCGTTCTCTCTCAAGTACAAATAGAGCAAACCCCGTGCCAGAATTATTCGACCGCCCAATTATGATCTAGTTATTGTCATAACATATTGAATTAATTATATAATTTATAAAAATAAGGTATTTTTCAGGGCGTGGGTCACGCCAGGCAAATACAGCCAATGCGGCAATAAGCCATGCATAATGCAAATTGGGCCGTGGTTTTATGGCCAGTTTTCCCATTGTGCGAATAGGCCTTTTATCCGCCCCCGAAAGCCAAAATCATTTGATCAAAAAGTCATGAATTATAATCTGGAACCTGATAATGTTCCTTTATGCCTAGGGGGTTATACAAATACGTCTGGCCTTTTATTCGCCTGCTTGAACCAGAGCAGGCCCATTCGCTTGCGCTTTTTGCACTTAAATCAAGGCTGGTTCCCGTGCCTAGGCCGTACAACCCGCCAGAGCTTGGGGTTTATTTGTGGGGAATGACGTTTCCCAACCCCATTGGGCTGGCCGCAGGCTTTGACAAAAACGCAGAAGTTTTTGAGCAAATGCTCGATCAGGGTTTTGGCTTTGTCGAGGTGGGCTCACTTACCCCAAGACCGCAAGCAGGAAATCCCAGACCCAGACTTTTTCGTCTAGAAGAAGATCGCGCCGTGATAAACCAGATGGGTTTTAACAACCAAGGCCATGAAGCGGCGATGGCAAGGCTTGGGAGGCGCGCCGAAGGCTCGGGGATAGTTGGTGTTAATTTGGGAAAAAACAAAGACACATCGGATGCGGCGGCTGATTATGAAATCGGCGCAGTGGCGTTTTCACCGCTTGCCGATTTTTTGGTTATAAATATTTCATCGCCCAATACGCCGGGTTTGCGCACGCTTCAGGGGCCGGAACCATTAAGGGATCTGTTGGCCAGAACCCTTAGCGCGCGCGATAGCGTTTCGGTTGAAAGTGGTTACACGCCAGTACTGTTAAAAATTGCCCCGGATTTAACCGATGAGGACAAATCAGATATTGCCGAGGTTGTGCTTGATTCAGGCGTTGATGGCCTGATAATTAGCAACACCACAATTGAACGCCCCGAAACATTAAAAGACACAAGGCGGGTAGAAACCGGCGGTTTGAGCGGTCGCCCGCTTTTTGAAATGTCCACACGGGTTTTGGCTGAAATGTATATAGCGACCAATGGCAAAATACCGCTGGTTGGGGTCGGTGGAATTGAAGACGGGCAGGGGGCGTATGAAAAAATCACCCAAGGCGCATCGCTGGTTGAGCTTTATAGCGCGCTGGTTTACGAAGGCCCCGGTTTGGTTGATGCAATAAAACGCGAGCTGGTTGATTGCCTGCGTTCAGATGGTTTTGACAGTATTGTCGATGCCGTAGGTGCCCAACACAAATAATTACGTTGATCTAAAGCAGGAATTGTTCGCGAACAATACGGTCTTCAAGGTTGTGTTCGGGATCAAACAAAAGCGTTGGCTTTAATGCCCCATCTTCGCAAATGGTAACACTTTTTATTTTGCGAACCTCGGTTCCATCGGCGGCGACGCTCACTTGGCGTTCATGGGGGTCAAGAACCTCAAATTCAATTTTTGCATCGCTTGGCAATAGCGCACCGCGCCACTGGCGCGGGCGAAACGCACTTATGGGCGTAAGGGCAATAAGGTCTGCCCCAAGCGGGATAATCGGTCCGTGGGCCGAAAGGTTGTATGCGGTACTACCGGCAGGGGTTGCAACTATTGCGCCATCGCAAATCAATTCTTTCATTTGCACCTTGCCGTCAATTTTTATTTTAAGCTTTGCCGCAAGGCGCGTTTGCCGCAGTAGAGACACTTCGTTTATAGCCAGCGCTTCACGGGTTTTGCCGTTTACTTCGGTAACTTTCATGCGTAGCGGGTGAAGGTTGATTGCCTGGGCAAGCTCTAGGCGTTTTTTTAGACCCACAACCCTGAACTCGTTCATCAAAAAACCAACCGAACCACGGTTCATTCCGAAAATGGGGGTGTTGCGTTTAAGGAATTTATGTAATGTGCGCAACATAAAGCCATCACCACCCAGCGCCACAATAACATCCGCCTTTGCCGGGTCGGTGTTGCCATATTTGGCCTGCATTTTTTTTAGCGCGTCTTGTGCCTGTTTTTGGCGGGCAGCGACGAATGCTATTTTGTTGTATTTCACTTAAATCTTTCCCTAAACCCTAAACAGTGTGTTGCCAAAGAATACAGAAACCAAGGTGTTTTGCAAAGGTGATGGCGTGCGCTCAAGGGTTTAGCCCCCGGTTACGCTCATATGGCGGGCAACGGCTGGAATGTTTTCACCTGATTTTATCTCAAAATCATGGCCCTTAGGTTTATTTGAAATTGCGCTTTCAATTGCGCTGGCCAGCTTTTCGCCGCTTGGGTCTGCGCGCAATGGTTCACGCAGGTCAACCGAAGCATCCTGCCCCAAGCACATATAAAGCGTGCCGGTGCACGTTAGGCGCACCCGGTTGCAGCTATCGCAGAAATGATCCGATAGGGGGGTGATAAAACCAAGCTTGGTTTTGGTTTCTGCAATATCAACGTATTTGGATGGCCCGCCCGTGCTGTATGACGATTGGCTCATGGTCCAGTTTTTTTCAAGCCGTTTGCGAACGTCGCTAAGGCTCAGGTGGTGGTCATAACGCAAATTTCCAATATCGCCCATTGGCATGGTCTCAATTAACGTCAAATCAAACCCGCGCTCGCCACACCAGTTTATAATTTCATCAAATTCATTATCATTAATGCCTTTTAAGGCGACCGTATTGATTTTAATTTTTAGCCCGACTTTGTGTGCGGCATCAATTCCGCGCATTACCTGTGCGTGGTCACCATTTTTGGTAAGGCGGGTAAATGTTTCAGGGTTTAGGGTATCAAGCGAAACATTTATGCGCTCAATCGCGCTACCTGCTAGATCATCGGCAAAACGGTAAAGCTGGCTTGCGTTGGTGGTTAACGTCAGCTCTTTTAATGCCCCGCTTTTTTTATGGCGTGAAAGCGAATTGACAAGCTTCATTATGCCTCTGCGCACCAACGGCTCGCCCCCGGTCAGGCGTATTTTATCAACCCCGCGCTTAATAAAGGCGCTGGCGACCCGGTCTATTTCTTCCAAGTCAAGAATTTCGGAACGGGGTAAAAAATCCATATCTTCGGCCATGCAATAACTGCAACGGAAATCGCAGCGGTCCGTCACCGAAACGCGCAGGTAGCTTATTTTTCTGCCAAATGGATCAATCATTTTATAGCTTTTAAACCCCATCGGGGTGAATGTCGCCCATAAATATTTTGTGGGATTGTTGGCTGGGCAAAAAAACAGCCGGGCACATATCATTTGCGCCCGGCTGAATTTTATTTATTTGAA
>JAOULV010000361.1 GCA_029881835.1 Rhodospirillaceae bacterium | reverse complement strand
CTGAAATTTCTTGTGTGGTTTGAAAACCTGTTGCTGGCATCGCCGTGGTGGCTGGTTATTGCCGTGGTGGTGGCGCTTGTTTATAGCGCCAGCCGCTCATGGAAGCTTTCATTAGGTGTGGTTGGTTCGTTTATGCTTATTGGTTATTTCGGCATGTGGGAAAACACCATGCGCACCATGAGCATAATTACCGTTTGCACAATGCTTTCAATATTTATGGGCATTCCCATCGGCATTGCCATGGCGCGTTCGGACCGGGCGCGCGCGGTAATAACCCCAATTTTGGATATAATGCAAACAATGCCGGCATTCGTTTATTTAATTCCGGTTGTAATGTTGCTGGGCATCGGCAAGGTGCCGGGCGTGATTGCCGTGGTAATTTATGCCATACCGCCGGTTATTCGCCTTACCAATCTGGGTATCAGGCTGGTCGATAAAGAAGTATTAGAAGCCGCCACCGCCTATGGCGCCAATTCATCGCAACGGTTGTGGGGGGTGCAATTACCCCTTGCCATGCCGACCATAATGGCCGGCATCAACCAAACAATTATGATGGCACTGGCGATGGTGGTTATTGCTTCGATGATTGGGGTCAAGGGCTTGGGCCAACCGGTATTAAAATCCATAACCAACCAGTATTTCACCATGGGGCTATTTAATGGTCTGGCAATTGTGGCGCTGGCAATTATTTTTGACCGGGTATCGCAAGCATACGCCAAGCGCACCCAAAGACATCTTGGTGGTGCGCAAAATGGCTGAACCAATAATAAAAATTGAAGGATTATATAAAATTTTTGGTGCCAACCCCAAAGGGGTTATGCCAATGGTCATGGATGGCAAATCAAAAGATGAAATTCTTTCAGCTACGGGCCATGCGGTAGGCCTGCGCAATATCAACCTTGAAATAAAAAAAGGCGAAATATTCGTCATCATGGGTCTTTCCGGTTCGGGCAAATCAACCCTGATAAGACATTTCAACCGTTTGATAGACCCGACCGCAGGAAAACTATTGGTTGATGGCACAGACGTAATGGGGCTGAAACAAAAAGAGTTAGAACAGTTTCGCCGTCACAAAATGTCTATGGTTTTTCAACATTTCGGTCTTATGCCGCATCGCACGGTTATTGAAAATGTTGCCTACGGTTTGATGGTTCAAGGGGTTGATAAAAAAACCCGCCAAGAAAAAGCGGCCGATTGGTTAGAAACGGTTGGCCTTGGGGGGTATGGGGCGCAGTATCCATCGCAATTATCCGGCGGGCAACAACAGCGCGTAGGGCTGGCCCGCGCACTTTGCACCGATGCCGACATATTGCTTATGGATGAGGCTTTTTCCGCGCTTGACCCCCTTATCCGCAGTGAAATGCAAGACCAGCTTATTGAACTGCAAGACCGTTTGCATAAAACAATAATATTTATTACCCACGATCTGGATGAAGCGCTGCGTTTGGGCGATAAAATTGCAATATTAAAAGACGGCGAACTTTCCCAAGTGGGAAGACCTGAAGAAATTTTATTAAACCCGGCGGATGATTATGTTGAAGCGTTTGTCCGCGATGTTAACCGCGCGCGGGTTTTAACCGCAGACGTGGTAATGAAGCCGCCCGTGCTTCGCCTTACCAAAGAAAACCTTGATGATGCGTTAGAACGAATGCGCGGCAAAAAACACGATTACGGATACGTTTTTGAAGAAGATGAATACCGCGGCATTGTTACGCGCGAAGCAATTGAAACTGAAATGGACAAGCCCGGTTCAAACGCCAATCTTTATGAACTGGCCGAAAACATGACCACCGTTCAACCCGATACATCGTTAGAAGAAATTTTGCCAACAACCCTTGGCCAGCCATACCCGGTTCCGGTTGTGGGCGAAGACGGTGAATTTCATGGTGTGGTTTCAAGAAAATCGA
>JAOULV010000360.1 GCA_029881835.1 Rhodospirillaceae bacterium | reverse complement strand
ATCTTAAAGCCGAAGGTGTGCGCCATGACCTGATTGATGCGGTCATGTCAGCTGGCGACGAAGATGATCTTGTGCGCCTTTTGGCCCGGGTTGATGCGCTATCCAGTTTCTTGAAAACCGATGACGGTGCAAATTTGCTGGCCCTGCACAAACGTGCCGCCAACATATTAAAAATTGAAGAAAAGAAAGATGGCGTATCGTACGCCGAAACGCCCGATGGCAATGCGTTAGATCAAGCAGAAGAAAAAGCACTTAATTCCGCATTGCAAGATAGCAAAAACAATACCGCACCATTATTAGACGTCGAAAAATTCGAAGAAGCCATGGCCCATTTGGCCAAATTACGCCCTGTGGTCGACAATTTTTTTGATAATGTCACCGTTAATGCCGACGATAAAAATGTTCGGGCAAATCGCTTGAAGTTATTGTCCGGCATGGTCACATCTATGAACGAAATAGCCGACTTTTCAAAAATCGAAGGATAAGGGCCCAAGGTAAAATGGCAAAGTCTGGTGAAAAGCTGGTTTATGCGTTCGGTGGTGGCGAGGCCGATGGCCGTGCCGATATGAAAGCATTGCTGGGCGGCAAGGGTGCAAACTTAGCCGAAATGTGTTCGCTCGGCCTGCCGGTGCCACCGGGGTTCACCATCACGACCGAGGTCTGTACCCATTTCACCAAACACGACGGCGAATACCCAGAAGCGTTAGCCAAAGATGTGCTTGAGCGGATTAAAGCATTAGAAAGCGCAATGAACGCAGGGTTCGGCACGCCCAGTGATGATGGCAATGTATTGCTGCTTTCCATTCGTTCCGGTGGGCGGGCATCAATGCCCGGCATGATGGATACGGTGCTTAACCTTGGCCTTAATTTAGAAACCGTGGCGGCATTGGCAAAGCAAAGTGGTGATGAACGTTTTGCCTATGACAGCTATCGCCGTTTTATCCAAATGTATGGCGATGTGGTTATGAATGTGGCGCATCATCATTTTGAAGACGTATTAGAAGATTTCAAGATGGAAAAAAATTACCGTCTTGATACCGAATTATCGGCCGATGACTGGAAAATTCTTTTACCGAAATATTTGGCCGTGGCCGAAAGCCAATCGGGTAAACCGTTTCCCCAAGACCCGATGGAACAATTATGGGGTGCAATAGGGGCGGTATTTAACAGTTGGATGAACCAACGCGCACTAACGTACCGCAAATTGCACGACATCCCCGAAGATTGGGGCACAGCCGTGAACGTGCAGGCGATGGTGTTTGGCAATATGGGCGAAACGTCGGCCACCGGGGTTTGTTTTACCCGCAACCCGTCAACCGGTGATGCGCATTATTATGGCGAATATTTGATAAACGCCCAAGGCGAGGACGTGGTTGCCGGTATTCGCACCCCGCAACCGCTGACCATTTTGGAAAAAAAGACATCATCATCCGACCTGCCGGCGCTGGAAGAACTTATGCCCGATGTCTACGGCGAGCTTGTCGAAGTAAAAGACAAGCTGGAAAAACATTTTACCGATATGCAGGACATGGAATTTACCGTTCAGCAGGGCAAATTGTGGATGCTGCAAACCCGCACCGGCAAACGCACAGCCAAGGCCGCATTAAAAATTGCGGTTGATATGAAGGAAGAGGGTTTAATCGACCAGACCGAAGCAATTCGCCGGGTTGACCCTGAACAAATAAACCAATTATTGCACCCGATGCTAGACCCCGAGGCCGAATGTGAAATTATCGGAACCGGGCTTCCGGCATCACCCGGTGCGGCATCGGGCGTGCTTGTGTTTTCATCGTCTGAAGCCGAAGAATGGGTGGCGCGGGGTGAAAAAGTAATTTTGGCGCGCATTGAAACCAGCCCCGAAGATATTGGCGGTATGCATGTTTCCGAAGGCATCATCACCACCCGTGGC
>JAOULV010000359.1 GCA_029881835.1 Rhodospirillaceae bacterium | reverse complement strand
AGGTTCGGTGCAGACCATCCAGCCGTTAACCGGATATGGCGCAATTAAAATCACTACATCGCGCTATTACACCCCGTCCGGTAGGTCGATCCAATCGGTTGGCATAACGCCAGACATTATTGTTCCGCTGGCTAAGCTTGAACCCATTGAACAATCAAAATTGCGCCGGGAAAAAGACCTTCGTGGCGCGCTTGATAAAGACAACGGAAATAATGGAAAAACCACTGACAAGAAAGAAACGGATAAGCCCAAGTCTGAATCGAATGACGGTGACAACAACGGCGAAGCCGCAGATGAATCTATTGATGCCAACGATTATCAACTTAGTCGGGCCTTTGATTTAATTCGCGGGATTACGCTTTATAAAGAAATGAAAACAAGCGAGCGTAAATAACTTGCCTGTATTTATGGCTATATATGTCGGTGGAGAAAGAATTAAGTGAAACTGCCCATAAAAATCAAACTTGATGCCTTCAAAGGTATAATCGGCAAGCTTGGTGCCGTGAAGGGCGTGTTTGGTATTTTTGGGAAAAAAAAGAAAAAAAAGAAAACCGATGACGAGGACATCGATGAAGATGATTTTATCCCCTCATCATCGCGCGCAAAAGATGATGACGATGACATAGCTTCCGGTCCCAAGGGTGGCATTGACGACGAAGACGAGGATGAAGAAGAAATCCCCGACTTCGACGAAGAAATGACCGATGAAGAGCTGGCCGAAGAGGCGGAAAAAAGAAAACGTCTTATAATGTTCGGTGGCGCCGGCGCCGGGGTCGCCGCCATTTTGGGGATTATAACTTGGCTTATTGTCGCCCCTTCGGATCCGGCCGACAGTGAAGCCGATTCGCGCATCCCGAAAGTTGTAGAAAGCCTAGAGGTGCTCGAGGCCGAAACCGCGGTGCTTGACCAGGCCATTGGTCGCCCGACAGGCTCTTCGGCCACCGAGGGAGGCGCAGAACAGGACAAATCCTTAAATGAACTGGCCGCAGGCAACGCGGCGCCGGGTAGCGGCGTTAGCTTCCCCGCCACCACCATGGCAGATTTTGCTAATCTCGCGCCCGCACCCAAAGGCGCCCCGCTGAAAGAAGCGCCCAATTATGAAATGGTTGAAGAAATTGATGTGGGCATGATTCCCAGGATTTCAGATACCGGCAAGACGGCGTTTAAGGAATATTCAAGGCCGCACGATGCCCCCACATCCGACCGACCGCGCATTGCGATTATAGTTTCCGGTCTGGGGCAATCACGCGCCGCAACCGAAGCCAGCATAAATAACCTGCCGCCCGAGGTAACGCTGGCGATTGATTCTTACTCGCGCGGTATTGCCTATTGGATAGATCGCGCGCGTGAGGTTGGCCACGAAGTCTTGCTGACCTTGCCCATGGAATCTGCAACTTTTCCTTTTGAAGACCCCGGTCCCGGAACCCTAAGGGTGCTTGATGCACCGGAAGAAAATGTAAAACAAATAGAATGGATTATGAGCCGTGCATCGGGATATTTCGGGCTTATGGGTGTTTTTGGATCAAAGTTCACAACCAATAAAGAGCAAACCACATCCATGCTAAATGCCATAAAAGATCGCGGTTTAATGTTTGTTGATGGCGGCTACACGCAGGAAACGCTGGTTCCGCGCATTGCATTTAAAGAACAGGCGACTTGGGCTGCGGTAGAAATGGAAATTGATACCGACCTTGACGAACAAAAAATTAAACAACAATTTGCTGAATTGGAAAATCTTGCCCAACGCAGGTCAATTACCATAGCCAGAATTTCACCTTACCCAGTTTCGCTTTTTACTTTAAGCGAATGGATAAAAACGCTTGGCGATAAGGGCATTGATCTGGTCCCGGTATCTTCGCTGGCCAACAAGCAACTGGTTCGCTAAAACATTATTCAATGAACAATAGCAA
>JAOULV010000358.1 GCA_029881835.1 Rhodospirillaceae bacterium | reverse complement strand
GTTTGTGCCTTCACGGTCACCGCAATTAACAATCATGCGTTGGTTGTTTGAACTCATCTCGAAACTTAGTGTTCCGGCGTGGTGTTTGGACCCCGGGCCACCCGGCATTCCGGTATCCATTATTATGTGGGTCGCGCCCGATGAAAGGCGCTCAAACCCGCTATAAGGTGCGCTCATTAACGTGGCTGCGGTTGAACCGCTTTGTAACAGCAAGTTATCTAAAAAACCATTATCACCAACGCTGGCACCGTTAAATAAGGCCAGCCCGCCATCGGGGTGGCGCAGCATTCGCAACATCGGCGCGGTTCGGTCAATGGCGCCTTGCAACCAGCCGGGAACATCTTCGCCAAAATTCGCCAGCATATTTTTTATTTCTATCATGTCGTTTAAAACGTTCGCTATTATTTGGGGGTTGCGCTCGACATGGCCGCCATCGGGCAATACTTGTTTTGCGATCTCGGCTTCAAGGCGTCTCATGGATTCGTTTTTCATTCGCGCCCTATTAAAAAATGCGTGGGCGGAAACAACAAAACCTTTAACCCCAAGAAAACGAACATATCCGGCACTTGGCCCCGGCAATGACTTAACAAGATGGCGGGTATCACGGACAAGGCTTTGTACGGCACGTTTTTTAAACTCGCGATCAATATCATCAAGCGGGCTTTGCCCGATAAGAAAGTCCCAATTCATCATCCAGCTGCAAACACGTTTTGCGGTTGCGTCAATTGCCCATGAATGTTCGTTCCAGTTCGCGTTTGCGGCAATCCATTCGCTAATGCGTTCGCGGGCAAAATGTGCGGCCTCAGCCGTGCCCAGCGCCTTTAGGTCAGAAAGCCAGGCAAAAGAATGAAACCAGCGCAACCATTCACCCGACGCATTTTCCGGCAGGGCGGCAAAAATTGTAACGTTGTGGGCGTGACCGCCGTGTTCAAACATACCGTTTAAAATTTCTTGTCCGCGCCCAATGTCGCCCGGCCACATGTTGGGTATGGTTTTGGCCCCACGCCCGGCTGTTAGCGGGCCGGTTAATGGGCTGGTTATAAACCAGCGATAAAGCGCGGTCGTACAAAAGCCAAAACGGGCTTTTTTATCTGCTTTTGGTTTTTTAACCGGAACTAAAACCATAAAAAAATTCCTTAAAAAACGCTTCTTATAATTTTCTTAAGCGCGCGGCAAAAAAGCCGTCCATTCCACCCTTATCTGCCATGTGGCAGGGCAGTGTGCGCAATTGCCCGCTTTCATTTAATAGCTCGGTAAAGCCGCCTGCTTCAACCTTGGTGATGGGCATTTCCACCACGTGCGAATTATTTTTTAGCAATTGGCTTATTTGCATTTCACCTTCTTCGGGCTCTAAAGAACATGTGCAATAAACAATTAATCCGCCGGGCTTTACCATTTCAATTGCAGATTCTAACAAACGCTGTTGCACAACCGCCAGCTTTTCAATGTCGGTTGCGGTTTTGGTATAAGCAACATCGGGGTGGCGCCTAATGGTACCGCTCGATGAGCACGGCGCATCAAGCAAAACCATATCGGCCAGATGGTCAGGTTTGTATGTGGCGGCATCGGCCGCAACGGTTTTGGCATTAAGGTTTGTGCGTTCAAGATTTTGTTTTACCCGTTCAAGCCTTTTGTCCGAACGATCAACCGCCGTAACGCGCGCACCAAGGGCGGCCAGCTCCATTGTTTTGCCCCCGGGTGCGGCACACAGGTCAATAACGTCTAGTTCGGAAACATTACCCAACAGGCGAACCGGCAATTGTGCGGCGGTGTCTTGCACCCACCATGCGCCCTCGGCAAAGCCCTCGATTTCGTTTATCAAACCCTTGGGCCAAATACGCACCGCACCGGTTGGCAAAAATTCACCACCCAGTTTTTCGGCCCATAATGGCGCATCATTTTTTAATGCCAAATCAAGAGGGGG
>JAOULV010000357.1 GCA_029881835.1 Rhodospirillaceae bacterium | reverse complement strand
GCCCAGCACGGCTGAAACCTGAACCGGAATATCATAAACCGCCTCTAGGTCACGCGCATTTCTGGGCATATCGGGGATGTCTTCATCGCCGCCAAATCCGATTTGATCATCATCAGGCTTCGCCGGTGCCGGCGCCGGCGCTGTTTCTTCCAGTTCTTCAAGTTCTAGGTTTTTCTCGTCTGCCATTGGCTTTACCCTTTAGTTAAAAGGGCCCTCCTTATAAGGGGTTTTCGTTTTGCTGCTCATCCGTTTTGTCGTTTTCGCCTTGATCTGGCTCGATAACAGTTTCCGATTGCCCTTGTTCAGCGTTATCAGCGCCAACATCATCAGTAGCTGTTATAGTTCCGATATTGCGTTCAATTATTTCATCAATTTCATTCCACATTTGGGCCTGGTTTCTTGTCAATCCACCGCCTGACCATTCTATCTTGCAATCGCCAAGGGCCATATCGGCGCTTCCCACGACCTTAAATTCAATGTCTCGCCCGGCAAGTGCGGCCAATTCAGATATTTTCGTTTCCACATCGCCCGTTACTTGATCGGAAACGTGAAACACTATGCTTGTTCCGCCCGATGTTTTTTCCATTGCTTGGGCTATCATATGGTTGATTTCATCCATGGCGCTTTTCATATTTAACGCCGGAAAAAGTTTTCGCATCATGACGCTGGCAATGGCCACCGCGCTTCTTGCTCTTTCTTCGTTTTGCCGGGCCTGCTCATCGGCAATATCAGCCAGCTTTCCTTCAAGTGCCTGCATTGTTTCGGCCAGCTTTTTTTGTAACGACCCCTCAAGGTCTTTAAGCGCTTCGTCACGCCCAAGCTGGATGCCTTCTTCTTTCGCCCTGTCCACTTCTTCCTGACTAAATGTCGGGATAATTTCTTCTATTACTTCTTCTTCCGGGGCCGCGCTGTTTTCGTCAAGCGCAGGCTCTTCGCTTTCATCGGTTTCGGCAGGATTTGCTTCTTGCTTAATAGGCGCAATTGGCTCCAGATCAGTAAAGTCATTGTCGAACAAAAACTTTTTTATTTCAGCACCAGCCATATTTTCCGCCGTAATCATTTTGCCCGCCTCTATAGCGTTTATTAATAAACAAGCTGTTCTTCTTCACCTTGACCAGCAATTACAATTTCACCTGAATCAGACAACTGCTTGGCAATCGTAACAACGCCAGCTTGGGCATCATCAACATCTTTAAGGCGCACAGCGCCCATCGCTTCCATGTCTTCGCGCATAATCTTGGCGGCGCGTTCCGACATGTTGGCAAAGAACAGTTCGCGAACCTCTTCTGACCCGCCTTTAAGCGCAACCGCCAGTTGGGCTTTGTCGACTTGACGCAGAAGTATCTGGACACCGGCATTATCAACCCGAATAAGATCATCAAAGGTAAACATAAGTTGTTTGATTTTTTCAGCCGATTCACGGTTGCGTTCTTCAAGCGCGGCAAGGAAGCGCGATTCAGTTCCGCGATCAAGCGTATTAAATATGTTTGCCATCATTTCATGGCTATCTTGGCGTGCGGTGCGCGCAAGGTTGGTCATAAATTCGGTGCGTAGCGTCTTTTCGACGTGATCGAGAATTTCTTTTTGCACAGATTCCATTGACAGCATGCGCATGATAACTTCCATCGAGAAGTTCTCCGGCAATATGGCTAAAACGCTGGCGGCATGGTCGGGACGAATTTTTGATAGCACCACCGCAACTGTTTGCGGATATTCGTTTTTAAGATAGTTAGCCAAAACCGCTTCGTTAACGTTGCCCAGTTTGTCCCACATGGTACGACCGGCCGGGCCGCGCAGTTCTTCCATGATCTGGTCAACACGGTCAGTGCCTAGCGCCTTGGCCAGCAAGCGTTCGGTTGATTCATACGTACCGACCAACGAGCCGGCAGAAGAAATTTGATCAGCAAATTCAACGAACAGACGCTCAACC
>JAOULV010000055.1 GCA_029881835.1 Rhodospirillaceae bacterium | reverse complement strand
AAGTGCTCATAAAAAGGATTTTTAGGTTTTTTCCCATTACAAAATCCCCAACGATTTCCAAAAAGGTATGGATGCATAAATTGCAATTATTTTGCACACAAAAAGAACAAAATGCATGACCGCGACCCGTTGGTCATCGGTGCGCGCACTGTGCCCGGCCATAGAAACAAATTGGGCATAAAAAGATGCCTGATAAGGCCAAATAAAAGATTCCGCCAACAGCAAAATAATAAACCCTATCAACCATGGGTTAAAACCAATGTGCAGTGCGGTGGGTATTAGTATTGATGCAAATATAATTACCGTCGCATTAATAGGAAGGGCTAACCGCACCACGAACATCGTTGCGGCAACAATCAATACAAAAGTAATAAAATTACCCGACATAAAATCGGCTATCCATGTAAGATTTGCCGTGAGCCATACATCAAGTTCTACGTGGCGGATTATAGAAACAAGCCCAACCAGCGCGCCTAAGAAAAACAGAAAGCTCCAATCGATTTTTGTGCGAAAATCATTTTTTTCCAAAAAACCAAACATTAGCAAGCTAAACAATATTGCCAGCGCAACCCACGGAATATCTATGCGGTGCATTGCCGACGTTAAAAAACTGGCCATCAGCGCAACAAGACCGATAATCCCTGCCCACTCTGGCGCAGATATGGGGCCCAACATATGCATTTGTTCGTTAACTGTGTGTTTAGGGATGGCCGGGTTTCCGCTTGTGCGAAACAAAGCAAAGTTGGCAATCCAGTAAAGAACAAATAACACACCGCCACAAACTGATGCGGCATAAAGCCAGTGCAGCCATTGAAATAAAAATTGTTCTTGTGGTGGCAGCATGCCAAAGATCACGAAGTTTACCGATTTACTGCTAAGAAATATTGCCGAAAAAAGGCTTATACCGGACACAACACTTATTGATAACCTTGGCGCTTCGCGCGCGGCTGATTCTTTATCCATTGCCCCCAATAAATCATTTAAAAACGGGGTCATGATTGCGGTTCTACCGTTTGTGGTGGGAATTATCGGAGTTAAGAAAGACCCGGTTATGAACAATGAAAAATTATACCAAAGCTTGCTACTGGGCCCAACCTTTAGCAACCACAACAGCATTCGATAGCTTAAACCTGAAATTGAAATAACCGTACTTAAACCAAGAATGCTAAGCGCCATAAAAAAACTGTCTGATGCAAAACCGCTAAGTGCTAGATTGGGCGGGGCAACACCAAGGAGTATTGCGCTCAAAACCGCAAATAGTGCCGGAATAAAATCAGGCAACAAGCGGAATACCCACATCATTACCGTTGCACTAACAATGCCCAATAAATACACCGCCTGCTCATTAGGAAGAGTATGGTCGTTGCTCAACAAATACCCAACAACAGCCAATGGCATAAGTAATGTCACAAACCACCCGACAACCACACGCGGAGATTCAAAAAACTTCTTTGCAATGCCCCAATTTTTAAATTCGTGAGATTTTCCGCTATCAAAAAAACGTCCGCTAAATGACGCCATTATGCGTTCTTGAAACGGCTCGTATTTTGCTAACTTTTGTACCGCACTTGCGGGCAATGCCAGAACGCGCGATTGCCTGGTTGCGACTGCAGTAGCAACGTATGATTCCATCCCAATTGCAGCTTCTTCACCTAAGAATCCGCTATCAAGGACCACCCCTTCTCCGCTTCCCCTTTTTTCTCCACCAACACTGAATGCGCCATCAATAATTAAGTACATAAATGCCGCAGGGCGGCCCATGATGTGCAGGTTTTCACCCTTTTCAAGGGTTTGAACGCTGACGTGCGGCAATAGACGGGCCAAATCAGGGCCGGGGCAAACCCCGAATATGGGTTCATTGCGTAAATAAGTTGCAGCGGTAATATTTTCTGCAGTCATTTAATTCCTGTCCCCAGATATAAATCTAAAAAAGTTTTTTATGGAGCGCAAAAAAGGTGGGTCCATGCGTTGGGCAAATTCAGCTTGGCGCAGGCTTCTTGCTGCGCGAGTGGCCATTGCCTCAAGGCAAGCCTTATCATCCTCATCAAACGATCCCTCGATCTTGTTTAGCGCTTGCGCGGCACCAATTATTTCCCCTTCGGGTGTGCGCACCGGAACGCAAAGTATATTGCGGGTTTTAAAGCCTGTTTGTTTGTCGACTTCTTGGTTAAATCTGCTATCGGCATAAGCATCATCAATAATAAACCCCTCACCCGACTGAAAAGCATGCCCGACAAGGCCAGTATCGTTAGGAATGCGAATTTCATCCGACCCCATGCCAATGGCTTTGCGGGTGTACAGTTCATTTGTTCGCTCATCATTCAGAAATAAGCTTGTGCGTTCAGATCTGGTTTCCTCTGCCGTGATATCCAAAATTAGGTCGAGCAAAGGATCTAAATCTGTGATGCGTGATGCGATATTTTCAATATCAGCCAGCATTTCTGAACGTCTGCGTGGGCGATTATGATGGTCCGGTTGCGACATGGGCTATTTTTCACCAATAAAATTTAATAATACAAAAATTCAAGTGCCTGCTTTAAGCGCGAACTTATTGTTTCCATATTGGCCCAGCGTTCCATGGTTACGTCACCGGTGCGAAATTCACGATAAAGGGTATTGTCTTGCATGTGATGAAACACCGAAGCCCAGTTTGGATAAGGCTTGAACCAGTCGCTATAACGTGCCTGAAGCTCGCTCAAGGAGCGCTCATCCTTGCCCATACGATTTAGACTGTTCTTGCGTTGGTCTTTTGACTGGTAAGTATAAGAAGGCGGCCTTGGGGTTAATAAAATCAGCACAGATTTCTGAAAGTCGCGGGTTGTGCGGTTAGAGAAAAAATATTGAAGCCCAGGAACGTCTTGCAGTAACGGTACACCATCACGGGTGCGTTCTGTTTCTTTTTCGCTAAGACCGCTTAAAATCAGTGTTTCACCAAAATCCATGACCACATTGGCGTTTACCATTGTTTTAGAAGTATCAATACGCAGATCAAAGGTAATTGATGATGTATTTGGTGTGGTCAAAAATGTGCGCTCAGCCGCAACGTTTAATTTTATTCTGCCATCATCAAGAAATTCCGGCTGCAATGCCAGCTTTACACCAATTTCTTTTTGCACCGAAATGGTGGAACCATCACTATTTGCGCCACCAACCGCTGCGGCATCAACCTCGACGCCGGAAAAAAATTCAGATTGTTCATTGGCAAGGGCCACCAAAGTTGGCCGGGCCAGAATTTCATTTCGGGCCGACCCGGTATTGGCAATATTGAGCGAATAATTAATAGATGGAATATTAATTGCCCTGGTGATTGTGTTGGTGCTGTCGGCAGAAAAAGTGTTTTTCTTGCTACTTGAAAAGGAAATACCGGCGGTAGTAAGCCCGGTTGAGCCAAACTGTAACGTAAGGCCATTTAGCAAATTAACACCTTTTGAGGTTGTGATATCTTCTTCTGTGCGAATGATAACCACATCAACGATTGCCATTTTATAAGGGTCATAAGCGGCGGCATCTTCTTGCGTACTGTCGTTATTTAAATTTTCAGCACCCCCCATGCCGTCATTCATGTCATTCATACCGCTTTGCGCTAACTGGATATTTGTATTGTTGGCATCGGTTAATGTGACTGCATTTCCTGCACGGTCATAAACGCCCTTCCATGAAGCGACGCGAGTTTTAAGAAAATTGGTCTTGCGTTCATCATTGGTGATTTTGGCAT
Source organism: Rhodospirillaceae bacterium (assembly GCA_029881835.1). Taxonomy (GTDB): domain Bacteria; phylum Pseudomonadota; class Alphaproteobacteria; order Rhodospirillales; family Magnetovibrionaceae; genus DAOVVL01. The sequence goes on along the minus strand of JAOULV010000055.1, from coordinate 4,047 downwards.
ACCTATTTACATAGGTGTTTGCCCTGGAATTGTTGCCCAATGCCGCCATCACAACGGCGGATGCTTGCAAAATATTAGGGTTTTTAGGTTCGATTTGGCGGGCCTGACCTAAAACTGCGGCGGCGGTTAATGGATCTTGCGCATAATACGACGTGGCCGCCATATTATAAAGAATGTCCGGATCATTTTCCCGGTAAAGCAGCGCTTCTGAAAAATTTTCTTGCGCACCAGCAAAATTACGCTGCTCCATCCTCAACAAACCAGCATAATAATGCGCCATCCAATTGGTATTATCAAATTGGACTGCAAGCTGATAGCCCTGCTCTGCCAATGGATAATAGGTGGTATCGCCTTTTAGTGCGCGAAGGTGATACGCCAAACCGTTCATAAATTGCAGCGAAGAATTGGTAATATCCAGCTTCAATGCGGCATTGAATTGATTTGAAGCTTCTTCAAATTTTCCAGCTTTTAATAATTTTATTCCGTCTTCGGCTATAGTTCTGGCTTCGCTGGTAACCGCGTCTGCGCGTTTTTGATCGGCGGGCATAAAATTTGAATATTCATTTGTTTTTGCGCAACCACTAAGGCTTGCCGCAACCACAATCGAAGAAACAATAATTTTTAATCTTGCTGAATGCATTATTGCTTTCATTGTCCGTCACCAATATTGCTATAATTTATGTTTTGTTTTTTAAAATAACTTTCAGCACCAGAGTGAAATGGAACGTAAATCCCTTCTTTCACCATAGACTCAACGCTGGCGCCGCTCATGGCGGGCTGGTTAGCCTTAATGTGTTCGAGGTTACCAAGTAAGGCGGATGTCATCTCTTCGATTGTTTGGCCGCTAACCCTATCCATAGTAACAAGCACCGCCTTGGCCCCAACGGTTTTAACCGCGCCCGGGTTACTTGAATACATACCGCCTGGAATGATGTTTCTTTCAATAAATGGTGCTTCGGCTTTAAGGCGTGAAAAAATATCGTCTGATACTTCTAAAAATTTGCCGCCACATTCATTTATCATTTTATCGTAAAATGATGCAGGAATACCCATAACCTGTATCAACACATCGACCTCACCATCACAAAATGCACGTCCCATTTTAGATGTGGAATATTCGGTCACGGTTTGAAAATCTGACGCACCCCAATGCATTGCCTTAAACAGCATATCGGCAAAATCACGCTTACCGGAACCAAGATTGCCAATGTTTATGCGCGAACCAACCAATTCCTCAACAGCCGTAACGTTTGAATCGGCCTTAACAATTAAGCCAAGAGGATTTTCATAAAGCGATGAAACTATTCGCAATCCGGGCATGGGCCCAACGTCTTTAAAAATACCATCGCCCTTGGTTGCCAGATAGGCTAGATCCGCGCGGGTAATTGCTGCGTCCAGTTCGCCCGAGCGCAACGCCTGAATATTGTAAATAGAGCCGCCAGTTTCATACGCTAAACAACGAACCAGGTGTTTATCGCGCCCCTCGTTCAGCAAATTACATATTTCGGCACCCACGGGGTAATAAACCCCGCTTTTGGAGCTTGTTCCCAATGCGATGAATTTATCTTTGCCCAGACTTTGTGCGTGCGCATTAATACCCCAAGCACCAAATGTGCACAAAGACACTGCCAAACCAACAATAAGCGTTCGAAAATTTTTCAAAAAACCCCCCAATTTCCCACACGCAAAATATATACTATTCTCGGTGCAAATGTACCGTAAATGTTAGCCAATTGCATATAAATGGGCACCCCCACATTAGGACTGCCCCATATATTTGGACTATGGGCGCGCATATTGCCTAATAGAAAGGCTTTAGAGAAATCCAAGGATGTGAAATCCAATCAATGTCTGAGATTGAACAATTTTTACATTTTATCGCCTTTTAGCTGGTTATCTCCCCTTAGGCGAAATTCGGTCAATTTCTTGATTTGTTTCTTTTGTGCATCAACTTGGTTTTTAACTAACTGCTTAACTTTAGCATCGGATATATTTTCCATCTTAGCCACAGGTGGTTTTACCGCATCACCCCATGCCCAAATATGTTTATTGGTATTTATGCCCAGCGGATTTCCGTCACCATCCAAGGTTAGATCGGTGAGAGCTGATCCGGGCAGTTTTTGCCACGTCTTGCCATCCCAAACCCATGGCGAACGATCCATCCCAATAACCACCACCGTTCCATTGGATGAAACAGCTATATCAAGAGCCCTGCCCGGCATTACATCCCAACCCTTTCCATTGTAACGGAATATGATATTTTGATTGTTAACTACCCATGCATTTCCGTCACCATCAACATCAATTCTAAGCGCGGATCCGGCAACCTTAACCCACTTATTATTTGTTCTATGGTATATTCCATAACCGCCAGCTTCCTTTCCACTGCCGATAACCCAAACCTTGCCATTGGCGCCAACCGCAATATCAGTTGCCCTGCCGTCATTGAGGTTCCATTTTGTTCCGGTCCAGTTATAGATTTGCCCATTTGCATTTACAATCCATGCGTCACCTTTTGGGCCAACATCAATTCGGACAACACCGGCACCTGGCATTTTTTTCCATCCGTTGCCGTTCCATGAAAATGGAGTCCTATCAGCGCCCACAACCCAAACCGACCCATTTGCACCCGCACCAATATCAAGCGCGGAACCTGGCATTTTTTTCCACATGTTTGCGCCAGATAGCAATTTATCCAGTTGCGCTGTGCGTTCTTTGTTAGCGCTATCTCTGATTTCTTCCATTGACGCAATTTTATCTGCGCGCGCCTTTTCCTGTTCGGCGCGACGATTTCTGTTATCCAAATCTATCTTTTTTGCCATAGATAAATTTGCGTCGTCTGGGTTGGTTTCTATGCCGCCATTGTCTTCAGCCGCCCTAGCCGCAATAGCATCAGCCGCAGCTTGTCGCGTAAGATAAAGTTCGTTAACTCTATCAAGCAAAACATGGGGAACTACGCCAGATTTTCTGGCTTCTTTCACCACCGCGCGCACGGCAGCACCTATGGCTATTACCTCAAACTGTTTGGCGTTGTATTTCCAATCAGTAAGAGAAAAACCAAATCGGTTTGCAAATTGCGTTCCGGCAACGCGGAATTTCAAATCCAGTACAACTGGCTTACCCCGAAGTCCGCCATTGAGAGAGCCCCTAATAACGCTATTCTCGATAGCAAAGGCATCTGCACTGCCCACGGCATTTACACCAGCTGCAAGTAGCTCTGAAAAATTACCAATCCCGCTAACCGTTTGCTTTGCGGCCTCAAGCACACCTTTGGCTATTTCTTTAGCTGCAATTGGGCCTGCCACACGCGGGTCAAGGTCAATAGGAAATGCTTCGACGCCCTGACGTATTAACTTTACGGTTTCTTCGGCAGTTACCTTGGCCGCAACAACGCCAGCTTTTTTGGATTCAGCCCACGCAAGTTCGGCCCGAGGCTGTGTGTTATTAGCTTCACATACTGCACGCTTTGCAACATCGGGAACGGAACTTCTGCTTTTGCATACTGTCCTAACTGGGTGCCATTCAACACAAACCTTGCCAAAAATTGTACTCTTTTTCTTCTTGCAGCCGCCGCCGCTTAATCCATATTTGGTGCAAATACTATAAGACTGATTGCAGGTTTTAATTCTTCCCTTAAAGGTGCTTATGTCTCTGTTAAATCCATTTATTTGATTTTGCAGGGTTGCGACCTCTGCCTCTGCATCTTTTAACCGGTTTACCGATGGTTCTTTTTCAGCTTTGACTATTTCGCGCTGTTTTGCTATTTCTCTATCTAATTTGTCCACCTCTGCTTGCGCTTTTTCAATATCCTTAACCGCATCGTTAAAGCCTGGCTTTAGGCTATCAAAAGCATCTTTCACCACTGCGGATGCATTTTCACGGAACCACTTTCCAGGATCAGATTTTAATGTTGTTGCCAATCTTAAATCTGCTTTGGACGGGTCAAAGTTAGACCAATCAATGGTGTTTCCGGTTGATGCGTTAAAGCCATATGCAAAAACGTCGCCAAACTGTTGGGTTGAGGTTAAATCCAAATTTTGCGGGCCA
>JAOULV010000356.1 GCA_029881835.1 Rhodospirillaceae bacterium | reverse complement strand
CGCCGCCCATCTGGTTATTGACGGCATGGTCGAAAGCTTGTTGGAAAATAACCCGGCCCTACACGTCGAAGAACGGATCAAAGAAATATTAAAAACATCCAGAATATCTGACGGGCAAAAAGGCACAACCGGAAGCGCGGTTGATGGCAGGCTGTCGCACCAAAGCGACCTTGTTGTTACCCATGTGCCCAAATCGGCGCCTGCTGCCATGTGTTCAACCGGCGAGCAAAAAATGCTGCTCACCGGGTTGGTGCTAGGTGCCGCGCGCCTAAGTGCGCTGGACGAAGGGCGCATCCCGGTGTTGTTGTTAGATGAAGTCTGCGCCCATTTAGACGAGCATCATTTGGGTGCACTGTTTGACGAAGTTTTTGATATTGGCGCGCAAAGCTGGTTCACCGGAACCGAAGCGGGCTTATTTGCCGGGCTTAAAGGGCGCGCGCGTTTTGCCGCAGTTGATGGCGGCAACATTACTATTAGCGAATAATTTATTTAACCACTTAAAACACAACTGAAAGACCGCAAGATGAGCAAGGACAGCAAACCAAAAAAACCCAGCGCAGGCGATGGCCCGGCTAGTGACGGTGCCGAATACGGTGCCGATTCGATTAAGGTTCTAAAAGGTCTTGAAGCGGTACGCAAACGCCCGGGCATGTACATTGGTGATACAGATGACGGCACCGGTTTGCATCACATGGTTTATGAAGCGGTTGATAACGCCATTGATGAATCATTGGCCGGACATTGCGATTTGGTAAAAGTTACGCTTAATGCCGATGGCTCGGTCACCGTATCGGATAACGGTCGCGGTATTCCGGTTGAAATTCATAAAGAAGAGGGCATCTCGGCTGCCGAAGTAATCATGACCCAGCTTCATGCCGGCGGTAAGTTTGACCAAAATTCATACAAGGTTTCGGGCGGGCTTCACGGGGTTGGGGTTTCGGTTGTTAATGCGCTTTCCGATTGGTTGGAATTGCGCGTGTTTAGAAATGGCTCGGAACATATTTGTAAATTTGAAAACGGTGACACGGTACAAAGTTTAACCGTGGTCGGTGACGCACCGTTAAAAGAAAATGGCGAATCCTATACCGGCACCGAGGTAACTTTTCACCCGGCGGCCACAACCTTTACCATGGTTGAATTTGATTTTGCCACGCTGGAACATCGCTTGCGCGAACTGGCGTTCCTGAATTCGGGCGTGCATTTGTTGCTTACCGATAAACGCCACGTGGATGAAAAAGCTGTCGACCTGCATTACGAAGGCGGCCTGCAGGCATTTGTTGAATACCTTGATCGTTCCAAAACCGCACTGCACAAACCGGCGATTACCGTGGGCGGTGAAAAAAACGGCATCACGGTTGAGATGTCGATGGAATGGAATGACAGCTATCATGAAACAATGCTGTGTTTTACCAACAACATTCCCCAGCGCGATGGCGGCACCCACTTGGCCGGTTTTCGTGGCGCGTTAACCCGTACCATCAATTCTTATTTCACCAAAAGCGGTGCGGGCAAAAAAGAAAAAGTTGCCATCACCGGTGACGATGCCCGCGAAGGCTTAACCTGTGTGCTATCGGTCAAGGTTCCTGATCCGAAATTTTCATCGCAGACCAAAGATAAATTGGTTTCATCCGAAGTTCGCCCGGTGGTTGAAAGCGTAATCGGCGAAGAATTAGACCGTTGGTTTGAAGAACACCCGGCCGAGGCCAAATCCGTGGTTAACAAAATATTCGAAGCCGCCGCCGCCCGCGAAGCCGCCCGCAAGGCCCGCGAACTTACAAGGCGCAAAGGGGTTATGGATATTTCATCATTGCCGGGCAAACTTGCCGATTGCCAAGAACGCGATCCGGCCAAATCCGAAATATTTATAGTGGAAGGGGATTCCGCGGGCGGTTCGGCCAAACAAGGGCGCGATCGTTCCAATCAGGCAATTTTGC
>JAOULV010000054.1 GCA_029881835.1 Rhodospirillaceae bacterium | reverse complement strand
GAAAACCTGATGACGCTGGTTTCCGAAATGGTTCTTACACGCAACCAGCTTTTACAGATGGCGCGCGGATACGAAGACAGCGAATTCACCGTTCCTATTCAGCGCCTAAGTCACATTACATCGGACCTGCAAGAAGGGGTGATGAAAACCCGTATGCAACCGATTGGCAATGCGTGGTCTAAGCTTCCGCGTATTGTTCGTGATTTGGCAATTGAAACAGGCAAAAAAATCGACCTGCAAATGATTGGTGCCGAAACCGAACTTGACCGTCAGGTTCTTGACCTTATCAAAGATCCGCTTACCCACATGGTGCGCAACTCGGCCGATCATGGCCTTGAAGATACCGCAGGGCGTTTGGCGGCGGGCAAGCCTGAAACCGGGACAATCGTTTTGGACGCGTTCCACGAAGGTGGACACATCATTATCCAGATCCGCGACGATGGCAAAGGTCTGAATATGGATCGTATCCGGCAGAAATGTCTGGAAAACGGCCTTGCAACGGACACCGAACTCGAAGGTATGTCAGATACGCAAATCCAGCAGTATATCTTTAAGGCAGGGTTCTCTACCGCCGAAAAAGTAACGTCTGTTTCTGGCCGTGGTGTCGGCATGGACGTTGTGCGTACCAACATTGAAAAAATCGGTGGCGCGATCGAGCTTAAATCCACCGAAGGGGTTGGCACAACCTTTACCATTAAAATTCCACTAACGCTGGCTATTGTTGCCGGGCTTATTGTTGAAAGTTGCGGCGAAAAATTTGCCGTACCGCAAATCAGTGTTCTTGAACTGGTTCGCGCATCAAGCCGTTCTGAATTCAATATCGAAATAATAAACGAAAGCCCGGTTTTGCGTCTGCGTAACCGTTTGTTACCGCTTGTGCATCTGGGCGATTTGTTAAAACTTTCTAGCCCCAAAGATCGCGACATTCACAGCGATGAAGAAATGTTCATCATTGTTACCCAAGTTGGTACATACACATTTGGTATAATCGTTGATCGGGTATTTGATACCGAAGAAATTGTTGTAAAACCAACGTCACCGGTTCTGCGCGATATTCCGTTTTATTCCGGCAATACCATTCTTGGTGATGGATCGGTTATTATGATCCTTGACCCTAATGGCATTGCAGCCTCAACCGGCGATGGTGGAGGGGCAGAAACAGCAGAAACACAAACCAAGGACGTTACGTCTGAATCCGATGAACGGGCTTCAATGCTGATATTCCGTGCCGGCGGAAACGAACTAAAGGCGGTACCGCTGGCGCTTGTGGCGCGCCTCGAAGAAATCGATATGGCCGATGTTGAGGTTTCCCACGGCGAGCACATGGTTCAGTACCGCGGGCAGCTTATGCCCCTGATACCGTTCAATACAGACCACCAATGGAAAACCGAAGGCCGCCAAGCGGTATTGGTATTTTCGGAAAAAGAACGCTCCATGGGCTTGGTGGTTGACGATATCGTCGATATTGTTGAAGACCGCTTAAAAGTGGAAATTTCTTCAAACTACGAAGGGTTGATTGGTTCAGCGGTTATTGATGGCCATGCTACCGATGTAATTGACGCTGGTTTTTATCTGACCAAAGCATTTTCTGACTGGTTTGGTTCGGGCGAAGGCGAGGGTGCTAATATCCATGGCAAGCGTGCGTTGCTTGTTGACGATAGCCCGTTTTTCCGCAATCTGCTTTCACCGATACTCTCGGTTGCAGGATTCAAGGTAACAACGGTTGAGGGTGCGACCGAGGCCCTTGCCCTGCGTGAGCGCGGAGTGAAATTTGACGTCATCATCAGTGATATTGAGATGCCGGAAATGGATGGCTTCCAATTCGCCAATGAAGTCAGAAAAGACCAACGTTGGGGCACCACCCCAATGGTTGCCCTTTCTGCCAGAACAACGGACGAGGATTTCGAGCGTGGCCGGGCTGCTGGATTTAGCGATTATGTGGCCAAGGCTGACCGCGATGAACTGGTTCGTTCCCTGGCCCATACGGTTGCCAGCGTGACAGTTTAGGGCATTTCCTAATAATATATATATGGGACCGTCGAAAGGGGTTCTATTTATATCTATATTGCCCTATTAATTATGGGGACAATATCAGGTTGGGTATACCAAGCATATTTAGATATTAACTTTTATGGTGTTTTAAAAATGAAATCTTGTTTAATAGTCGACGATTCAAAAGTGATCCGCATGGTGGCAAAGAAAATCCTTGCAGATCTTGAATTTGAAACTGGCGAGGCCGCCGATGGCCAGCAAGCACTTGACGCCTGCAAGGCAAGCATGCCCGATGCGGTGCTGCTTGATTGGAACATGCCAGTCATGAGCGGAATTGAATTTCTTCGTGAATTGCGCGGGCTTCCAGGTGGCGATAAACCAATTGTGGTTTTTTGCACAACCGAAAATGATATAGAACACATTCAAGAGGCAATTGAAGCTGGCGCAAACGAATACATCATGAAACCATTTGATAGCGATATTATTCAGGCAAAGTTTTCACAGGTTGGCCTTATATAAATATAAACACTGCAAATAAATGCAGACGATTAAATTAACTAGAATATCTTAGGACTGGAATATCAAGTGGCGGGTACAGCCAATAGCGCAGCGACCTCTGGTCCGATACGTGTAATGGTGGTTGATGATTCTGCCGTTATCCGTGGCCTTATCACCAGAATGCTGGAATCCGATAGCGATGTTGACGTTGTTGCATCGGTTGGCAATGGCCAGCTGGCGGTCAATAGTCTTGAGCGCAATCCGGTTGATGTAATAATTCTCGATATTGAAATGCCGGTGATGGACGGGTTGACCGCGCTACCTAAATTAATAGCGGTTGATAAATCGGTAAAAATAATTATGGCATCAACCCTTACCGCCAGAAATGCTGAGGTCAGCATCAAGGCATTAAGCATGGGGGCTACTGATTATGTTCCCAAGCCATCTACATCACGCGAAATAAGCGGGGAAAATGACTTTCGCCGTGACCTGCTTGAAAAGGTAAAAAGCTTAGGTGCCATGCGTCGCCACGAAGTTGGCGGAACGGTAAGCAAACGTCAGGCGCCAGCCCCATCGCCCAGCGCAACCGCTGGGGCAAAACCCGCAGAAAAATCGTCAGAAATTCCGTCTAAATGGGAATTGCGCGACCCATCAAATGTTAAATTGCGCGAAGCTGGCAAAATGAAACCGGATATTCTTGCCATCGGTAGCTCAACCGGTGGGCCGCAGGCGTTGTTTGAATTTCTAAAAGGATTGCAAAAAAGCATAAATATTCCGGTTGTCATAACCCAACACATGCCGGCAACATTCACCACCATTTTGGCAGAGCATATTTCCAGGATGAGCGGCTGGGATTGCAAAGAAGCCAAAACCGGTGATCGTCTTGAGCCCGGAAAAATTCTATTGGCGCCGGGTGATTATCACATGTTAATCGAACAAAAAGGAACCGACCGGGTTGTACGCATAACCCAAGACCCACCAGAAAACTTTTGCCGCCCGGCGGTTGATCCCATGCTTAGAAGCGTGGTCAAGGTGTTTGGCCCACGGGTTTTAACGGTAATTCTCACAGGTATGGGCAATGACGGTGAAAAAGGTTCCAAAGTAGTAGTCGATGCCGGTGGAACGGTTATATCCCAAGATGAAAAATCCAGCGTTGTTTGGGGAATGCCCGGTGCCGTGGCAACCGCAGGATTGTGCAGTGCGGTTCTTCCGCTTAATGAGCTGGCGGGATATGTAATGAATTTTATCGCCAGAAAAGGGTAAATGGATCAAGGAAACTTTGAGTTCCTGAGGGGTTTTCTCAAGGGCCGATCCGGCCTGGTGCTTACGCCTGACAAAGTTTACCTAGTCGAAACAAGGCTATTGCCCTTAGCCCGCAGGCATGGCCTTGATGGCGTAGACGAAATCATATCCAAGTTGCGCACAAGCGGTGGCAGTGATTTTGCCGTAGAAATAACCGAGGCGATGACCACTAATGAATCTCTTTTCTTTAGGGATGGAACTCCATTTACAATTTTTTCCGAAAAAATATTGCCCGAATTAATAAAGCGCAGGGCAGACACAAAAAAATTCAGGATATGGTGCGCGGCATGCTCAAGCGGACAGGAGCCATATTCACTATCCATGCTAATATCAGATAGAAAAAAAGATATTACGGGCTGGGCGCCGGAAATTATTGCCACTGATATATCCCATGACATTTTAGAAAGGGCCAAGAAAGGGTCGTTCACCCAGCTGGAAACCCAAAGGGGCCTGCCAATCCAAAGACTGATAGATCATTTTGTGCAAGATGGTGAATATTGGAAGCTGAATAAAGATATTATCGATTTAGTAAAATTTGAATATTTTAACTTACTTGATAGCGTTGACGGCCTTGGTAAATTTGATGTGGTTTTCTGTCGTAATGTTCTTATTTATTTTGACATTGAAACCAAAAAACAGGTCTTGGATAAAATAAGCTCTATTCTTGCGCCTGATGGCGTCATTTTATTGGGTGGCTCTGAATCGGTGTTTGGAATTAGCGATAGCTTTGCCCCCATCGAAGGTGTTCGTGGCATATACTGCAAACAAGATTGTCAAGACAGTCTTGCCGGCTAATAAAAAACGCACCCAATTTAACAAAGGGCGCGTTTTTTTATTTAAACAATTTGGCCTGTATTGTTATGCCCTTATTATGCTCTGGCCTCGCGAATTGCGGGCGCTTGCTCGTCAGGGTCGCGCAATACGTATCCGCGGCCCCAAACGGTTTCAATATAGTTTTCGCCGCTGGTGGCTTCGGCCAGCTTCTTGCGAAGCTTACAGATGAACACGTCAATAATTTTTAGTTCAGGTTCATCCATTCCGCCATAAAGGTGGTTAAGGAACATTTCTTTGGTAAGGGTTGTTCCTTTGCGTAGCGATAGCAATTCCAAAATACCATACTCTTTGCCGGTAAGATGAATTGTCTGCCCGGCAACTTCAACCGTGTTGGCGTCAAGGTTAACGCTAAGCTTGCCGGTTTGAATTATTGATTGGGCATGGCCTTGTGAACGCCGAACAATTGCCTGTATGCGTGCAAGCAATTCGTTTTTATCGAACGGCTTGGTCAGATAATCATCAGCCCCGCTTCCCAGTCCTTTTACCTTCATTTCAGATTCTGTAAGCCCCGAAAGAATAAGAACCGGTGTTTCAACCCTGGCATCGCGTAGACGCCTTAAAACTTCAAGACCATCCATATCTGGAAGCATAAGATCAAGAATGATTATGTCGTAATCATAAAGCTTTCCAATTTCGAGACCGTCCTCACCCATATCTGTGGTATCTACCACCATACCGGTCGATTTCAGCATTAGCTCAACGCTTTTGGCGGTGGCTGGATCGTCTTCGACGAGAAGAACGCGCATTGTTAATGACTCCCTATATATACCCTGCGTTAACCATAGATGTAGTAGAGCTATGATACAAGATGCCAAGTGATAGTGTTTTTTGGGTGTTTTTGTCCAATTTTGATAATTTTTGGCGGAAATCATGGGTTTTTTGCAATTTTCACCCTTTTAAAGGGTAAAAAAAAGTCTAGAATCGTTCAGATTTTAGCCATTCAGAGGCGGTATTTCCCCGGTTTTTTGCTAGAATGCTACCACGCTGGTTCTGACCCGTCCCTCTCAGGCTAGAAAAAAGAGAAAAAAGTGACAGTTTTCGTAAATAACATAATCAACGAAATAGACCGCCTGCCTGATTTTCAGGTGTTCGGCCAAGTGGCCGGCGTTGTCGGCATGATGGTCGAGGTCGAAGGGGTAGAGGGAAGTTTTTCCATTGGCGATCACTGCCATATTGTTGCTAGGGGCGGAAAAATAATCCAATGCGAAGTTGTCGGCTTCAAAGATGACCGCGCGCTTTTAATGCCGTTCGGCCCGCTTGTCGGTGTCGGTCTTGGCTGCAAGGTCGAGGTTGGCTCAAGAGAGGCGGTAATTTACCCCCACGAAGGATGGCTAGGACGCGTGGTAAACGCTTTTGGTGAACCAATAGACGGCAAGGGGCCCATTACCACAGGCAAGGTTGGCTATCCGGTACAAAACCAGCCACCGCCCGCGCAAATGCGAAAGCGCGTAAGCGGAAAAATCAATCTTGGTATTCGCGCCATGAACGCATTTTTGACCGTATGCAAGGGCCAGCGTATGGGCATCTTTTCCGGTTCCGGCGTTGGCAAATCATCACTGCTTTCGATGATGGCGCGCCACACCAGTGCCGAGGTAAGCGTTATTGGCATGATTGGCGAACGTGGCCGCGAGGCGCGTGAATTTATTGAAGATGATTTGGGTGAAGAGGGGCTTAAGCGTTCCGTGGTGGTTGTCGCTACCTCGGATGAGCCCCCGCTGGTGCGCCGCCAAGCCGCATATACAACATTGGCGGTTTCCGAATATTTTCGCGATCAAAACAAAGATGTTCTTTGTCTAATGGATAGCATTACCCGCTTTGCCATGGCACAGCGCGAAATATCGCTTTCGGTTGGCGAGCCACCGGCAAGCAAAGGTTATACCCCATCGGTTTTTTCCGAGCTTCCCCGTTTGTTGGAACGCGCCGGCCCTGGGGTTGAAGGTCATGGAACCATAACGGGATTGTTCACCGTGCTGGTTGAAGGCGATGATCATAATGAACCGGTAGCCGATGCGGTGCGCGGCATTATTGACGGTCACGTGGTTTTGGACCGCGCCATCGCCGAACGCGGACATCACCCGGCAATCAATGTTTTGAAAAGCGTTTCTCGAACCATGCCCGATTGCAATACCCCGGCAGAAAACGAACTGGTCGATCGAGCCAAAAAATTGATGTCTTCTTACGAAGACATGGCAGAGCTTATTCGCCTTGGCGCATACCGGATCGGTGCCGACCCTGCGGTGGATGAAGCCATCCATTACCACGATGCCCTAGAAGGATTTTTAACCCAGCAAAAATCAGAACACACCGATATTGCCCAAACCTATTCCATGTTGGCCGAAATATTGGAAATGCCTGACCCGGCAAGCGTTGGCTAAGGCCCGACCCCGCCCCTTGGGCGCGGTATTTTTCAAAAAAAGGCGCCCGCGCGGCAAATAAATTACCGGAATTAGTACTTTGTTCATGCTCATCGGGTAACAATTTTGTGAACAATAAATCCCCGGCAAAAGACCGGATAGTTTTTTTAGAGGGCTTGAAAACTGGCGGCCAATATTAAAAACCTGATTAGACTCCACGAATGGAATGTGGATGAAAAGCGGCGCAAGCTGGCCGAGCTGCAAGGCCTTGAAGACGAATTGCGCGGGCAAATAGCAAGGCTGGAAGAACAATTAATAGCCGAGCAAAAAACCGCATCGGAAAACCCGGCCGAAGGGGGGTTGGCTTACGCTAACTTTGCCCAGCAGGTTATTCAGCGGCGTGAAAACCTGCAGGATTCACTTTCCCAGATGGCGCACGTAATTCTTTCAGCGCGCGAGGACTTGGCCGAATCATACCGTGAGTTGAAAAAATACGAAGCAGTTCAGAAAAATCGTGAACAGCGCGAACGGGTAGAACAAAATAGAATGGAACAAGCCGTTCTTGACGAAGTTGGCCTTTCGATGCATCGAAGCCGTATCCGTGATGCGGTAAAAAGCACCAATTCAAAAAAACGCGCTTAAATTAACCAGAGCTATTAACCGTATTTGAAAGATTCGTATCAGTGTCATGCTGCTGCGAATTTTTTTTAAATTACGCCCGCATTCAGCCAATAAATATTTCTTAATAATGCTTTCTTTGATGGTTGCCCGTAATAACCAACGATTTCG
>JAOULV010000355.1 GCA_029881835.1 Rhodospirillaceae bacterium | reverse complement strand
GCCGTAACAGGCGCAGAAATGGTTGATGTGTCATCCGGGGTTGAAGATGCGCCGGGGATAAAAAGCGAAGGCAAAATCATCGCGTTCTTGGGCGCGGTGCAAGACGGGGCTTAAAAACCCCGCTGGCGGCCCCCACTTAAAAAACACCATTTTTAAGATACTGTTTCGGGTGGTATTTGCCGTTCCCCCCTGCTATTTTCCCCGCCCATGAGCAAGAGCACAAAAACAGCCAACCCCAACACCCTTCGCACCGGGCCGGATGATGACGGCCATTTCGGTATTTTTGGCGGGCGTTTTGTCGCGGAAACATTGATGCCGCTGATATTGGATGTGGAAAAAGCTTATGATAGCGCCAAGTCCGACCCTGAATTTGCCAAACAGATGGCATATTATTTTGCCCAATATGTTGGCCGGCCTAGCCCGCTTTATTTTGCCGAACGCCTTACCAGCCATCTAGGCGGGGCAAAAATATATCTCAAACGCGAAGACCTAAACCACACCGGCGCACACAAGGTAAATAACTGCATCGGGCAAATACTGCTTGCCCGGCGCATGGGCAAAGGGCGCATCATTGCCGAAACCGGCGCGGGCCAGCACGGGGTTGCGACCGCAACCGTATGTGCGCTGTTTGATATACCATGCACAATTTATATGGGCTCAAAAGATATCGAACGCCAGGCGCCAAACGTTTATCGCATGCAGATGCTGGGCGCCGAGGTAAAACCGGTCAGGGTCGGTTCTAATTCATTGAAAGATGCAATGAACGAAGCCATGCGCGACTGGGTCGCCAATGTTGCAGATACCTATTATTTAATCGGCACCGCCGCTGGCCCGCACCCTTATCCGGAAATGGTTCGTGATTTTCAATGTGTAATCGGTGATGAGGTTCGCGAGCAGATTATGCAAGCCGAAGGCCGCCTGCCAGATACTTTGGTCGCTTGCATTGGCGGCGGTTCAAATGCGCTTGGTCTTTTTCACCCATTTTTAGACGACAGCGATGTTCGCATGGTTGCGGTTGAAGCGGCCGGCAAAGGAATTGAAACCGGCCTTCACGCAGCCAGCCTTTCGGCCGGGCGTCCGGGCGTGCTGCATGGTAACCGAACATATTTGTTGCAAGACGACGACGGGCAAATAAAAGAAGCCCATTCAATTTCAGCCGGGCTTGATTACCCCGGCATTGGGCCTGAACATTCATGGTTGCATGATATTAATCGTGCTGAATACGTATCGGTCACAGATGATGAAGCCGTAAGCGCGTTTAAATTGTTAACTAAATTAGAAGGCATAATTCCGGCGTTGGAAAGTAGCCACGCCATAGCCCATGTTGTGAAGCTGGCACCGACATTGGACAAAGAAAATATTATCGTAATTAATTTATCCGGCCGTGGTGACAAAGACCTTGCAACCGTGGCGGCGCACGGCGGGGAAAAGCTTGGCGGTGCGCTATGAGCGTGAAATTTGAAACCAGAATAGACGAAACATTTCGCAAACTTAAGAAAGAAGGCCGTGCAGGCTTTGTTGCGTTTATTACCGCTGGCGATCCTGACCTTGAAACATCGATTAAAATATTAAAAGGCCTGCCTGATGCGGGTGCCGATATAATTGAACTTGGCATGCCGTTTTCCGATCCCATGGCGGATGGCCCGGCTATTCAGGCATCAAGCCTGCGGGCGCTGAATTCAGGGCAGACAATGACAAAAACATTGGGCATGGTGGCTGATTTTCGCGTTTCCAATTCAACCACCCCCATTATTTTAATGGGCTATTACAACCCTATTTATTCTTATGGGGTTGAAAAGTTTTTATCGGATGCAAAAAAAGCAGGGGTTGATGGGCTTATTATTGTTGATTTGCCACCGGAAGAAGAATCCGAACTTTGCTTGCCCGCGCTTAATGTCGGAATTAACTTTATTTACCTAACCGCGCCAACAAGCA
>JAOULV010000354.1 GCA_029881835.1 Rhodospirillaceae bacterium | reverse complement strand
GCATGGAAAATGTTTGCCGGAAAACGAACGCGCTTTTCATGGTTGCCGTTTCTTGGCGGGTGGACCGACGGCCGCGATTTTCCCGCACCAACGGGCAAAACATTTATGGATTTATGGAAACAAAAAAATAAATGAACGCACGCGAAAAAATATTTGCAAAAATTGCAACCGCGCTTGATGGCGCGGGGCACAAAGCGGTGCGCGAACAAAATGCGCGCGCGCGCATTGGCGCACATGACCGCGGGCCGGTGCCAAAGCGCGGGCAAAAAACCGGGCAAGAATTAATTGATGAATTTGTAAATGAAGCCGTGCGCGCCGACGGTGAAGTTATAAAATTAAAATCAACAAACGAAATTGTCGAAAATGTTTTTTCAATTGCACAGTCATTAAATGGTTCCGCCAAGGCAAACATTTGTATTGCCCCCAATCTGGCCTTGAGTGCGCTCGATTGGGCAGATGATAATGTGAACATCAGCTTCGGCCCCGCCAGCCCAAGCGACAATGTCGGTGTTTCATTTGCCCACACTGGTGTGGGCGAAACCGGAACCTTGGTTTTATTATCCGGCCCCGAAAGCCCGGTCAGTATTAATTTTTTACCCGACGTTCATGTGGTGGCAATTTTTAGCGATGATATTTTGCCAACTTATGAAGATGTCTGGGATATACTAAGAAACAATAACGACGTTGGGCCGATTATGCCCCGAACCGTAAATTGGATAACCGGGCCGTCACGCACGGCCGATATTGAACAATCATTATTATTGGGCGCCCACGGGCCAAGGCGATTGGTTATACTTTTAATAGATGACAAAAAAACCTAAAACCCAAAAAGAAAAATCAAAAGCTTCCGCCACCGGCGAAGACGACATGGCGCTGTGGGACGGGGTGGCATCATCGGTGCGCGTGCTTGAGGGCCGTGAATTCATGGCCGGCAGTGCGGATGCGGAAAAACTACTAAACGAATTAAAACAAAAAACAAAAACCCCTTACAAAAAACAACCCGCAAAAAAAACCGCCCAGCCACCGACCCCGCAACAGGCGTTACCGACAAAAACCCCGTTGCCCGAATTAAGCCTTGATAACCAGCCGGGCCTTGATAAATCGACCGCACGTAAAATGGCGCGCGGTCAGGTAAAAATAGAAGCCCGCCTTGACCTGCACGGCATGACCCAAGATCAGGCCGTCGGTGCGCTGGAAAAATTTATCGAAAGCGCATACCGTAACGCCAAGCGCGAAGTAATCGTGGTTACCGGCAAGGGCGGGCGCACCCAGGGCGACGTTGGTGTATTGCGCCAGATGACGCCCCAATGGCTAAACCGTGAACCTAACCGTTCGCGCATTGTTGCTTTTTCCCACGCCGCGCCCAAAGACGGCGGCGAAGGTGCCCTTTACGTTAGGATCAGAAAGAAAAAACCATGACCCCGTTCGGTGCAAAAATGCGTGATTTACGCGAAAAAAAAGGCGTAACCCAAAAGGAAATGGCCCACGCCCTAAAAGTTTCGGGGGCGTATCTTTCGGCCCTAGAGCACGGCAACCGGGGCCGTCCGGGGCCGGGGTTAATCCACCAAATCTGCGAATATTTTGAACTTATCTGGGACGATGCCGAAGAATTAAAAACCCTGGCCGAAAGCTCGCACCCGCGCATCGTGGTTGATACCGCCGGGCTTTCGCCGGCCGCGACCAAGCTTGCCAACCTTTTGGCCCGCTCAATCCATGAATTGGATGATAATACCATCCAGTGGATTATGGATGAAATTGAAGCCCAGCTTAAAGGCGGCGGTTCCCGGGGCCCATCGCATTAGCATTAAAAACTAAGGGACCCCCCAAGGCCCGCGTTGGCGCTCTTTGAGCCCGATTTTCAAGTTTTTTTGCTTATTGCTTCCATGCGGGCGCTTAACTTGTTAAAAGTTTCTGTGATAAAATTTTAGTGCAAAAGGGCTCA
>JAOULV010000353.1 GCA_029881835.1 Rhodospirillaceae bacterium | reverse complement strand
TTACCAGCGAAGCCAGAACTATAGCCGAAGACGGAATAAAATTATTAAAAGCCGGAAAATTTGAAGAAGCTTCAAATAAATTCAATGCCGCATTGAAACTGGATATTACCAATTCTTCGCTGCAATTCATGAACGGTTTGGCATACCACCTTCGCGCGCTAAAAGGCGACACTACTTATTATCCATTGGCAGAGCAGGGCTATCAGCTTGCAGTCCAATTTGATAACACCAATTGGATGGCGCATTATTATGCTGGCCTACTGAAGATGGAGCAGCGTAATTTTGCCGGTGCACAAGAAAACTTTTCAGAAGCACTGCTTTACCGGGAAAATGATCCGGACATTCTTTATAATATGGCGGCCACGTCGTATTACGCGCAAGACCCATTAACCGCCGCTGCAGTTTTGGGTCAAGCTCGCCAAATTGAACCCAAAAACCCCAATATTTTGCAAGCATCCGCCGTTGTTATGGCGGCATTGGGTAATGATGACAGGGCAAACACCTATATAAACAGGTTTGCCAAAATCACCAATGATGAACGCAAGACCAGTTTTCTTAAAACCCGCGTCGCTTCATGGAAGGGTGTATATGACCGTGCAGGAGATGCAGTCACATTAACCGATGCCAACAATACAAACATCCAGTTAGCGCAAAGCGGTATGAATGACATGAATGACGGCATGGGGGGTGCTGAAAATTTATATAACGACAGTACGCAAGAAGATGCCGCCGCTTATGACCCTTATAAAATGGCAATCGTTGATGTGGTTATCATTCGCACAGAAGAAGACATCACAACCTCAAAAGGTGTTAATTTGCTAAATGGCCTTACGTTACAGTTTGGCTCAACCGGGCTTACTACCGCCGGTATTTCCTTTTCAAGTAGCAAGAAAAACACTTTTTCTGCCGATCGCACCAACACAATCACCAGGGCAATTAATATTCCATCTATTAATTATTCGCTCAATATTGCCAATACCGGATCGGCCAGAAATGAAATTCTTGCCCGCCCAACTTTGGTGGCCCTTGCCAATGAACAATCTGAATTTTTTTCCGGCGTCGAGGTTGATGCCGCAGCGGTTGGTGGCGCAAATAGTGATGGCTCCACCATTTCGGTGCAAAAAGAAATTGGTGTAAAGCTGGCATTGCGGCCGGAATTTCTTGATGACGGCAGGATAAAATTAAATGTTGCGGCTGAGCGCACATTTTTGACCACACCAAATACATCATCAATTACCTTTGATCTGCGTATTGATACTTCAAAAACAATGGTAAATGCCAATGTGGTTATGGATTTTGGCGAAACATTGATTTTAAGCGGTCTTAGCGAAAAAGAAACAGAACGCACCCGTGATGGCGTGCCGTTATTGCAAGACTTGCCGGGTGTTCAGTATTTTTTCTCTAACCGCACAACCCGCGACTTTCAGAAATCTGTGCTAATTTTATTAACCCCAAGACCACCTTCTTATACTTACCAGTCAAAAGACCAGCGCAACAACAGTCTAAATCGTATGGGCAAGGATGAGCGCTCCTTGAGCGAGCTTCAGGCGCGTTATAGCGATTGGTTCAAGCCCTACCCAAACTGGGCATCGGTGTTTCATCACATGCAAGACAACACCCTTTATCGTGAATTTCGCACCGGTGACGTAACTATGGAACGATGGGCCAATATGGAAACAATTAGTTCGCGCTTAAAGCAGGCACTTGAATTTTTGTATTATTAAATTTTATTGGTGAAAAATAGCCCATGTCGCAACAAGCCGGTTATAAACGCCCACGCAGACGTTCAGAAATGTTGGCTGACATAGATAATGTTGCCTCACGCATTACTGATTTGGACCCGCTACTTGATCTTATTTTGGACATCACGGCAAAAGAAACCGGGTCTGAGCGCACCAGTCTGTTTTTGAACGACGTTAAAGCCAATGAGCTATATACCCGCAAA
>JAOULV010000053.1 GCA_029881835.1 Rhodospirillaceae bacterium | reverse complement strand
CGCTCTGATGGCAAAACAGTGGGCATTGTCGCGATTGATCCATCAAGCCCATTTTCCGGCGGTGCCATATTGGGTGACCGTGTGCGCATGACCGGGTTTGCCGATGACGAGGGCGTGTTTATTCGTTCCATGGCAACCCGTGGCGCATTGGGCGGGTTGGCACGCGCCAGTCTTGATATTGTTGATGTGCTTGATGCCGCAGGCTTTGATGTCGTGTTAATTGAAACCGTGGGCGTCGGCCAAGATGAAGTCGATATTGTGCAGGCCGCGCACAGCGTGATTGTTGTTTCCGCCCCGGGCTTGGGTGATGAAATACAAGCCATTAAAGCCGGCGTTTTGGAAATTGCCGATATTCATGTGGTAAGCAAGTGTGATCGCAGTGACGCCGCCAAAACAGTAAACGAATTAACCGCCATGCTTGGCCTTGGGCGTTCAGGAAAAAATGTGGGCGCCAAGGGGTTGAGCAAATGGCAAATACCGGTTGTTGCAACCAGCGCCGAAACCAATGTTGGCGTTGATGAATTGATTGAAATTATAAACAACCATTATCGCCACTTAGAACAAACCGGCGAAATGGAACACAGGCAACGCCTGATACTTGAAATGCGAATAATCAAAACCGCCGAAGATATGCTGCGTGAAAAACTGCTTGGTGAACGTGATGGTCGCTTGCAGGAATTATTGGAAAGCGCTTTTAAGCGCGATACCGATGTCAGAACCGCGGCCTGTGATTTGCTTGATGCGGTCAACGGGAAAACAAAATAATGAGCGATGAGAAAATTCAAAAACTGGAAGAAACCGTTTCCCATCTTGTGCAGGAAAACACCGACCTTTCCGACACCGTTGCCAAACAATGGAAACAAATCGATTTGCTGGAATTGCGCTTAAAAAGGCTGGAAGACAGGCTTTCCTCGGTCGAGGATGAAATCCCCACAGGCCCGCCGGCAAACGAAAAGCCGCCACATTATTAAACCAATAAATACGGTTTGTGGGGCCCAAAAATAGGGTAAAATGCCGTTTTTAATGGGTTTTTGCCAGTTTTAGGCTGTATTATTTGAAAATTCTTAACTAAATCCGTCCACTGTGGCATTAATAGTATGTATTTTTATTTCTTATAGTTATTCAGGGGCTTCCCAATGAACAGCAATAGCACCGCACGCCGCAGCAACAATAGCGTCGCCAATATGGATTTAAGCAAGAGCGCCAGAAGCGGGCTGGCGGTTATCGCCCTTGGGCTGGTGCTTGGTGGTTGTTCGACAATATCTGTTCCTGATTCCCTGAACCCAACAAAGTGGGATTTCTTCGCAGACGACACGGCCGTTCCAGAAGGATCTGCATCGACCGATGGCAACCAAGGTCTTTCCGCCGATGCCTCAGCACCAAAGCCCGCTGATCGCGACATGGGTGTGGCTAATGGTGGTGGCGGTCTTTCAGCGGATACGTCTTCTGGCAATTATGCATCACCCCCAATTCAGCGCCAAAGCGAGCCTACTGATTATCTCTCTGCCGGTGCCACAAAAATAGACGAAGCCCCGCCACCCGCTTCGGCCCCGGCGGTTGCGGTTACGCCCGCACAGCCAGCGCCACAACCAATTATCAGGCAGCAACCCGTAAGCGCGCCAACCCCGCCAGCCCCAGATGCAGATGCAATGCCAAGCACACGCATGGCTGAGGCTCCACCGGCGGAACCTGTATTTAACGCACCCAAAGCGCCAGTTGATACCGGCCCGGCATCAATTATTCAGCCGCGCATTTCAAACGAAGCCCCACCGCCCGAACCCGACCTGCAGGTGCGCGCTAGCGCAAATCAAATGGGTGAGCGCGCAACATTTAATACCGTCGTTATTTCATCAGACGGCGTTGAAGATCCATTTGTTCCTTCTTCTTCTGCCCAAACATCAATGGCGCCAATGACATCAGTGGCACCAGGTGCGGCTTCGGCTGGTTCATCCGTACAGTTTCCGGTTCCCGGCAATACCACCAGCGGAGAAGCCGGCTCGCCTAATGTCGGCGGTATGCTGAGGGTCGCCACCATCTATTTTGACAATAATTCAGATAGCCTGAATTCACGCGATAGCAGCATTGTTGCCGCTTCGGCCCAATTGTTGCGCGAACGCGGTGGTTCATTGTTTGTGGTTGGTCATGCCAGCTCAAGAACCTCGGACATGGATTATGTCGAGCACGCCATGACCAATTTTCAAATATCAACCGCCCGGGCAAACCGGGTAGCGGGCGCACTTAAAGATGCGGGCGTGCCCGAAAGCCAGCTTAGGGTTCATGCGGTGTCGGATACGGTTCCGCTTTATTTTGAGGTAATGCCATCTGGCGAGGCCGGAAACCGCAGGGTTGAGATATATTTAGCACCTTAAAGCGCAATTAACGCAATGGGGGGCGGGGATGCGGCTTTATACTGATTCCCCCTTGTTAAACCTGCCGCCATCTGACAAAACTTGATAATGGAACACGAATTTCACCGTATAAAGCGCTTGCCGCCATATGTGTTTGCCGAGGTAAACGCAATGAAGGCGCGTGCACGCGCGGCTGGCGAGGATATTATTGATTTTGGTATGGGCAACCCCGACCAGCCAACGCCCCAGCACATTGTTGATAAGCTAATAGAAACGGTAAAAAACCCAAAAACCCATGGTTATTCGAATTCCCGTGGCATTCCCGGTCTGCGTAAAGCGTTTGTTGCTTATTACGAGCGGCGTTTCGGCGTAAGCCTAGATCCGGAAAAAGAAGCAATAGTAACCCTTGGCTCGAAAGAGGGGTTAGCTAACCTTGCCAGCGCCGTTACCAGCCCCGGTGATGTTATTCTTGTGCCCAACCCCAGCTACCCAATCCATCAGTTCGGCTTTGTTATTGCTGAAGCGTCGGTGCAAAATATTCCTGCCAGCGCGGATGAAAATTTCTTTGCGGCGCTTGAATCTGCGATAAATAATTCGCACCCCAAACCAAAGATGTTGGTCATTAATTATCCAAACAATCCAACCTCAGAGGTTGTGGATATTGGTTTTTATGAACGGGTTGTGGATTTTTGCCGTCATCATCAAATTTATGTTTTATCCGACCTTGCTTATTCGGAAATATATTTTGACGGTAACCCGCCACCATCTATTTTGCAGGTCAAGGGCGCCAAGGACGTGGCGGTTGAATTTACCTCTATGTCTAAAACATATTCCATGCCGGGTTGGCGCATTGGCTTTGCCGCCGGCAACCGTGAACTTATTGCGGCACTAACCAGAATTAAATCGTACCTTGATTATGGTGCCTTTACCCCAATTCAGGTTGCGGCGACGGCGGCGCTTAACGGCCCGCAAGATTGCATTGATAGTGTTCGCACGCTTTACAAAGAACGCCGCGATGTATTGATTGACGGATTAAAAGGTGCGGGCTGGGATATTCCTTCGCCACCTGCCACCATGTTTGCATGGGCACCAATACCGCCTGCGTTTGCGCATTTGGGTTCGCTCGAATTTTCTAAATTGTTGCTTTCAGAGGCACAAGTTGCGGTGGCGCCGGGAATTGGCTTTGGCGAACACGGTGATGGTTTTGTCCGTTTGGCATTGGTTGAAAACAAACATCGCACCAGACAGGCAATTCGTTCGGTTAAATCGTTCCTTGATAATTATGACAAGGTAATTGAGGACGCCGAGAGAAAACGCGCGGAGTCAAGATAATGTCTTCAGCGTTAAAAATTGCTATTGCCGGATTGGGAACGGTTGGTGTTGGCACCGTCAAGGTTTTGCAATCCCACGCAGATGTACTGGCAAAGCGTTGCGGTTGTCCGGTGGAAATTGTCGCGGTTTCGGCACGCTCAGAAAAAGACCGCGGGGTGGATTTATCATCATATGAATGGTTTTCCGATGCTGCCCAAATGGCGCAGGGTTCCAACGCCGATGTGTTTGTTGAACTTATCGGCGGTTCCGAAGGGGTGGCTAAAGATGCGGTCATGGCAGCGCTTCAATCAGGAAAACACGTTGTTACCGCCAACAAAGCGCTTATTGCACACCATGGTTTTGAACTTGCCCAACTTGCCGAAAGCAAAGGCCTGTCACTTAATTACGAAGCCGCGGTAGCGGGCGGCATACCAATTATAAAAACAATCCGTGAAGGAATGGCGGCAAATTCTATTTCGCGCGTTTATGGCATTTTAAACGGAACCTGCAATTACATTCTTACCACCATGCGCGAAAGCGGGCGGGCATTTAACGATGTGCTTAGCGATGCACAAAAGCTAGGTTATGCCGAAGCCGACCCTAGCTTTGACATTGATGGCATTGATGCCGCGCACAAGCTTGCGATACTCGCTTCGGTTTCGTTCGGCAGCAAGGTTGATTTTTCATCTGTCCATATTGAGGGCATAAGCCGCGTAAGCGATATTGATATCCAGTTCGCAACCGAGCTTGGTTATAAAATAAAGCTGTTGGGTATTGCTTCGCGCAGCAATGGCACAATTGAACAGCGCGTTCACCCGTGCATGGTTTCGGTTAAGTCGCCTATCGCCACGGTTGAGGGCGTATTTAATGCGGTTGTTTGTGATGGCGATGCGGTTGATACCATAATGCAAGAAGGTCGCGGTGCCGGCGAGGGGCCGACCGCATCTGCCGTGGTGGCCGATATTGTTGATATCGCGCGCGGTATTTCCGTTCCAACCTTTGCGTTACCGGTTGGCGAGCTTGAAAACCTTCCAACCAGCCCAATGGCTGATAGGGTTGGTGCATATTATGTGCGCTTGATGTTGGTTGATAAACCGGGCGTGTTTGCCGATGTCGCCAATATTTTGCGCGACTATCAAGTATCGATTGAATCGTTACTGCAGCGCGTTCGCGACCCGGGCGAAGCGGTTCCGGCAGTGATAACCACCCACGATACCGCCGAAGCAAACATGGCAAATGCGCTAAACAAGATAGCAAAGCTAGAAAACGTTACCGAAGCGCCATGCATGATACGCATCGAGGATTTTTAGCCATCTATTCCGGAAGGCTTTTCTATGCCAGAAAATAGGCCAGAAAATAGGCCAGCAAGTAACGCGGATACCGACCCGCTTGGGGGTAAATTATCGCTCAGCAATCGGCGCTGGACCGTCAGGGGAACCGATGAACGCTTAGCCATGGCCATTTCCCAACGCCTTGGCGTTCCTGAAATTGTTGGCGGCGTTTTGGCCAGACGGGGCATCGGGCTTGATGAAGCCGAAGATTTTCTTGAGCCAAAATTAAAAACCCATCTTCCCAATCCCGCCCATTTGCTTGATATGGAAAAAGCCGCCACCCGTGTTGCCGATGGAATAATCAACGGTGAATTAATCGGTGTGTTCGGTGATTATGATGTTGATGGCGCCACCTCAAGCGCGCTGTTGCAAATGTTTATAACCGCCGCAGGCGGCAAGGTTACGGTTTATATTCCCGATCGCATAAAAGAAGGTTACGGCCCCAACATTGATGCGATGAAAAAATTAAAAGACAAGGGCGCAAAGGTTGTTATAACCGTTGATTGCGGTACAACCGCGTTTGAACCATTAAAAGCCGCCAGCGATATGGGGCTTGATGTTGTGGTGGTTGACCACCACGAAGCGGAAACAGCGCTTCCGCATGTTTTGGCGGTGGTTAACCCCAAACGTTTAGATGAAAAAAGCCCGCATACGCACATGGCCGCAGTAGGGGTTACGTTTTTGCTTTGTGTTCAGGTCAACCGGGTCTTGCGGGAAAAGGGCTGGTATAGCGCTGATCGTACCGAGCCCGACCTAACCAATTGGCTTGACGTGGTGGCGCTGGGCACCGTTTGTGATGTGGTCGCGTTAAAGGGGGTCAACCGTGCGTTGGTCGCCCAGGGGTTAAAAGTGTTGGCCGGGCGAAACAATATTGGGCTTAAGGCACTAGCGGACGCATCTTTAATAAAAGAAACGCCAACGGCCTATCATTTGGGCTTTGTCTTGGGCCCGCGCATAAATGCCGGTGGGCGGGTCGGCGCATCTGATCTGGGAACACGGCTTTTAAGCACCACTGATATTTCCGAAGCGTCCGAAATTGCCGCACGTTTAAACCAGCTAAATATTGAACGCCAAGAAATCGAAACAAGCGTGTTAGAACAAGCAATATTACAGGTCGAAGGCCGGATGGAAAATGATGACCCCGGCCCGTTCGTTGTGGCCTATGGTGATGGCTGGCATCCGGGCGTGATTGGCATTGTCGCATCACGCCTGAAAGACCGCTTTAACCGCCCGGCGGCGGTAATTGGTTTTACAGGTGATGTCGGCACCGCATCTGCGCGTTCGGTTTATGGCGCGGATTTAGGCTCGGCCGTTATTGCCGCTAGGCAGGCTGGATTGATAGAAAAAGGTGGCGGTCACGCCATGGCCGCGGGGTTTAGCCTGTTGCGTGAAAACTTAAAAAAATTAGAAGAATTTATTGCCAAAAAAATGCGAGAAGCCATCGGCGATAACCCGCCACCACCGGGGCTGGTTTTTGATGGAATGATAGCACTGGGCGGGGCCAATACTCACTTGGTCAAAAGTTTGGAAAGTGTTGCCCCGTTTGGGGTCGGCAATGCCGAGCCAAGGTTTATTATTAAAAACACCCGCTTTGTCGAAGCCCGCCCGGTGGGGGCGGACCAAAGCCACGTTAGGTTGGTAATGGTTGATGAAGCCGGCAACCGCCTAACCGGGATTGCCTTCAGGGCACAAGATTCCGACCTTGGGCCCGGATTGCTGGGCCATGGCGGCAAACCGTTTCATGTGGCGGGCAAGCTAAGAATAAATGAATGGCAGGGGCGCGAAAGCGCGCAATTGATTGTCGAAGACGCCGCGCCTGCGTGGTGATAGGGCACTTTAATCACATTTTATAATTTTTTTAAGAAAACTATATGGGGGCGCAATGTTGCGATTTATATTTTCTAGACACCTTTTTACTTTGTTGTTGGCTGGGTTTTTTCTTGTTTCGACGGAATCTTTTGCCAGATCCAATAGCGAAACAATTGCGGAAATTAAAAAGGCACAACAAGCAATGAAAGCCGATGATTATAAGTCGGCTGTTCGCATACTCACCCCAATTGCAGATGAAGGTAATACTTTTTCAGAATTTTTGCTCGGCATAATTCTTCGCAACGGATTTGGGGGCGTCGCAAAGGATCCGGAATTGGCATTTAAGTACATTCTTAAAGCGGCAGAAAAAGACCATTGGTCGGCTCAGTATTCAATTGCTGGTATGTACGCAATGGGTTCCGGGGTTGAAAAAAACCCGGAAGCAGCGCTTAAATGGGCAATTATTTCTGCGGCAAGGGGAAGTAAGGCTGGCCTATCCCTTGCAAAAAAACTTAGAAAAGAACTTTCCGATGAAACAAGGATAAAGGCGCAAGCCATAGCCGATAAATGGTCGAAGGTAACACTAATTGATGGCAGGCCCGCCAACGAACACAAGACTTCGTGCCCGGTTATAAAATTGCAAATTAAAGAAGCAAAAGATTTTAAAAATAATATTAAAAACAAAAACAGCGCAAAAGAACTCTATACAGCAAGCGGTGCAATAAGGTGGTCAAGTTTGGTTATATTGTACCCTTCAGGGGATATTGCATTAGATGATATTGGTCGGCGCCTTGATGGGTTGCTTGAAGTAAAGTCAGCCAAGGGTTGTAGTTAGAATTTGGCTGCATAGTGTTTAGGTGTGGCAATAAAAAAAACCGCTTCCCATAATCGAGAAGCGGTTTTTTTATCGACAAAGTTGATTTATTTTTTATTGAGTATTTTCTTTACCTTGTTAGACATATCCAGCCTTGAAACCTGCGGCAGGTTATTTCCCAAAAGCGGGGTCAGGTATTCCATAAACTTGGGCGTAATGTCGTTGCCT